>NZ_JBVJHZ010000038.1:0-57737 GCF_055586545.1 Glycomyces sp. NPDC050141
CGGGGTGAAAAGAAGACCGCTAACCCACCCACCCCCCCCCCCCCCACCCCCCCCCCCCCCCCCCCGCCCCCCCCCCCCCCCCCGCCCCCGGACCCGCTGTCGGCCCATCCCCTGCTCGCCGGTGTCGCGCGAGGGCAGCGGCGCGTGCGGGAGTTCGACCGGCGCCGCCCCTGGGTGCTCGACACGCTCATCAGCCTGTGCATCGTCGCGATCACGCTGCCCTACCTCGTCGACGACGGCCGCCTGACCTTCCCCGCCGGGTCCGAGACCGCTGCGGACCGTGCGTGGATTCCGTACGCGTTCGCGTTCGTGTTCGCGGCCGTGCTGTGGCGCCGCCGCGCACCGGTCGTCGTGTTCTTCACACTCACCACGATCGCGTTGGCGCAGTGGGCGATCGGGCTGTGGCAGCCCGCCGCCATCGCGCTCCTCATCGCGCTCTACACGCTCGCCGCGCACGCGTCCGCGAAGGTGCTCGCCTGGGGTACGGCCCTCACGGTCGTGGAACTGGCCGTCGTGGTGGCGCTCCTGCAGCGGGACGAGCCGCCCCTGCTGACGCTGCTGTTCATGCTGGGCACCGCCACCGGGGCGATCGCGCTGGGCCTGAACCTGCGCATCCGCCGCCTGTACACGGCCGCGCTCGAGGACCGCGCCCGGCAGCTGGAAGTCGAACGCGGGCAGCGCGAGCAGCTGACGGCCGCCGCCGAGCGCGCGCGCATCGCCCGGGAGATGCACGACATCCTCGGCCACAGCCTCTCGGTCATGGTCACCCTCGCCGACGGCGCCGCGACGCTCGCCGAACGCCGGGGCGAGGCCTCGGCCGGGACGCTGCGGATGCTCGGCGACACCGGGCGCGAGTCCATGGAGGAGCTGCGGCGGGTCCTGGGGGTCCTGCGGGAGGAGGGCCCGGGCCCGCGCCCGCTGGACCCGCCGCCGGGCGTGGGCGACCTCGACGCGCTCCTGGCGCGCGTCCGCGCCGCCGGTCTGCAGGTCGCCTGCGAGACGTCGGGCCCGCTCGACTCGCTCCCCGGCGGCGTGCAGCTCACCGTGTACCGGATCGTCCAGGAGGCGTTGACGAACACCCTCAAGCACGCGGGCGCCGAAGCGGCCGCGACGGTCGGCCTGGCGGTGAACGCCGGGAAGGTCCGCATCCGCGTGGCCGACACCGGTACGCGGCCCGCCGACCGGACGCCGGAACCCGGGCACGGGCTGGTCGGCATCCGCCAGCGGGCCGCGCTCTACGGCGGCACCGCCGCCATCGGTCCCCGCAGCGACCGGCCCGGCTGGATCGTCGAAGTGGTACTCGACCCGACTCCGGCGGGAGCCCGGTCATGACCACTGTGCTCATCGCCGACGACCAGGAGCTCCAGCGCCTCGGCCTGCGGATGCTCCTGGAGGGCACCGACGGCCTCGAACCGGTCGGCGAGGCCGCGAGCGGCGCCGAGGCCGTCCGCATGACCGCCCACCTGCGGCCCGATGTCGTCCTGATGGACGTCCGGATGCCCGGTATGGACGGTCTGGAGGCGACCCGCCGCATCGCGGCCTCCGGCGGCCGCAGCCGCGTCCTCATCGTCACCACGTTCGACCTCGACGAGTACGCCTACGACGCGCTGCGCGCGGGGGCGAGCGGGTTCCTCCTCAAGAACGCGCGCCCCGCCGAGCTCGTCGCGGGCATCCTGGCGGTCGCCACCGGCGACGCCGTCGTCGCGCCGAGCCTGACGCGGCGGCTCCTCGACGCCTACGCGCACAACGTGCTCGCCCCGGGGGCGGCCGATCCCCGGTTGGAGCGGTTGAGCGGCCGCGAACTCGAGGTCCTGGTCGCGATCGGCCAGGGCCTGTCGAACGCGGAGATCGCGGAGCGCCTGGTCCTCACCGAGTCGACGGTCAAGAAGCACGTCGGCAAGGTCCTCGCCAAGATCGGCGCCCGCGACCGCGTCCAGGCCGTCATCACCGCCTACGACTGCGGCCTGGCCAAAGCCAAGCCGTGACCGGCCGGTCTCGCGATGCGCCTGCGCTAACGTCAGCGGGCGGCGCGGGTCTCGACGAGGTCGGCGTAGACCACGATGTTGTCGGTGTAGTCCTTGGCGTCCTTGTCGAACGAGCCGCCGCACGTGATCAGCCGCAGCGCGGCCTTGTCGACGGCGCCGTAGACCCGGTCGGTCGGGAACGCGTCCTTCGCGTACCGCTCGACGGCCACGACGGCGAAGACCACTGTGGATCCGTCCTCGCGGTCGATCTCGACCAGGTCGCCGCGCTCGGCCCGGCGCAGGTAGAAGAACACCGCAGTGGAGGCCTCGGTGTCGAGGTGGCCGACGAGCACCGCCGGGCCGCCCTCGCCCGGGGTGGGGCCGTACCGGTACCACCCGGCGAGGAACGGCCGCTCGAACGAGGGCGTCTCGATCGAACCGTCCCCGTTGAGCCCCACCGGGTCCACGGGCGCGTCGATCGAGAGGTCGCCGGAGCGGATGCGCACCGGCTCCGAGGCGGTGACCGGCGGGGCGGCGACGAGCGGCACCTGCGGGTCGGAAGGGGAAAGGGCCGTACCGAACTCCTGCGCCAGGCCGTGGCTCTCCACGGGTATCGCGGGCGGTTCGGGTTCGCCGGCAGTCAAAGCGACAACGATCATGACCGCGCCGACCAGGGCGAGCACCGACGCGGTCGCGGTGAGCGGGGTGAGGCGGGCGGGAAGGCGCGGAGCGGCACGGCCCCAAGCGGTTTCGATCCACCGCCGGGTCCGCGCCGCCGCCGACAGGAGCCGCTGCCCGAGCCGGGCCGCCGTTCGACGGGCGGCGCGAAACCCCCGGGCCGAGGATCGGCCCGGGGGCGGTGTCGGTGTGCCGTAGATCGTCACGGCAGGTCGGCGGTGTCGCTCAGCTCGCGGAGGCGGCGCGGCGCCTGGAGTGGACGACGAGCGCGGCGGCCGCCACGACCAGGGCCGAACCCCCGAGCGCCAGCGGCATCATGTCGTCGGAGGAGGCCGCGAAGCCGCCGCCGGTGTCGGCACCGCCCGAGGGCGTGCTGGAGACGATGGTCCATTCGCCGCCGCCGACATCGGAGCTCGAGGAGGAGGAGCCGCCCGAGTCCGAGCCGGAGTCCGAACCGGAGCTCGACCCGCTGTCCGGGTCCGTGCCGCCGGTCACGGTGATCGTCTTGGTCTTCTTGGTCTGGTCGTCGCAGGTCAGCGTGATCGTGTACTCGCCGTTGACCTTCGGCGCGCGGGCGTGCGCGACGCCTTCGGTGCCGTTGAGGGGCTTGTCGGCGCCCCAGGAGGCCTCGATGTGCCGTCCCCCCATCTGTGCCCCGGTGCATGCCCACGTCGCGGTGACCTTCGCCCCCGCATCCACTGAGGATGGCGTGACGATCAGCGTCGCGGACGCTTGCGCCGGTGTCGCGACGGCGAGCACCATCGCCGCAGACGACGCGGCCAGCGCCGCGGCCTTGAGCAGTTTCATGAGCCTGCGTCTCCTTCAGATCGTGCCTGTCCGCATCGCGCGCAAACCGGTCCCTGGCAGTATCCACAAGGTCTGATCACACCGCTGTGATTCGCCCGAAATGGACGTACAGGGGCTGTTCGCGCGGCCTGAAACCGCGCGGGACGGGCCCGCCCGTGATCGAATGCGCTCATGCCCGCACCAACCACTACGGTCACCAGCCTCGTCCCGGCCCGCATGGACCGGCTGCCCTGGTCCGGCTTCCACACGCGCATGATCCTGGCCCTGGGCACCGCCTGGATCCTCGACGGCCTCTCCATCACCATCGCCAGCGCGATCGGCCCGGAGCTGCAGCTGCGCTCGACCCTCGGCCTGACCTCCACCGAGGTCGGCCTCATCGCGTCGGTGTACCTCGTCGGCCAGATCTTCGGCGCGCTCTACTTCGGATTCCTCTCCGACCGGCTCGGCCGCCGCCGCCTCTTCCTGGTCACGCTCGGCCTCTACCTGGGGGCCAGCGCGCTCTCGGCGCTGTCGCCGAACCTCGCGGTGTTCCTGGTGTTCCGGTTCGTCGCCGGGATGGGCATCGGCGGGGAGTACGCGGCCGTGAACGCCGCGATCGACGAGATGATCCCGGCGCGCTACCGGGGCCGCACCGACCTCGCCGTCAACGCCACCTACTGGCTCGGCGCGATCATCGGGACGCTCACGACGTGGGTCATGCTCGACCCGAGTGTCCTTCCGGCGCAGTGGGGCTGGCGGCTCGCGCTGCTCATCGGCCCGCTGCTGGGCCTGGCGGTGTGGCGGCTGCGGACGCACGTCCCGGAGAGTCCGCGCTGGCAGCTGACGCACGGGCACGCGGAGGAAGCCGAGTCCACGGTGGATCGGATCGAGGCGGAGATCATCGGGTCGGGGAAGGCCCTTGCACCGGTGGACGAGTCGCGGGCGGTGAGCGTGAAGCCCGTGGCCTCGATTCCCTTGCGGACCGTGGCGCGGACGCTGTTCAAGGTGTACCCGAAGCGGTCGGTGCTGTGCGCGGCGCTGATGATCACGCAGTCGTTCCTGTACAACGCGATCTTCTTCTCGGCGGCGCTGGTGCTGGCGCACTTCTACGGGGTCGGTTCGAGTCAGGTGCCGATGTACCTGCTGGTGTTCTCGGTCGGGAACCTCGCGGGCCCGCTGCTGCTGGGGCACCTGTTCGACACGGTCGGCAGGCGGCGGATGATCGCGGGCACGTACGCGGTCTCCGGTGTGCTGCTGGCGTTCTCGGGCTGGCTGTTCAAGCTCGGGGTGCTCGACGCGCTGACGCAGACGCTGCTGTGGTCGCTGGTGTTCTTCGTGGCCTCGGCCGCCGCGTCCTCGGCGTACCTCACGGTCTCGGAGGTCTTCCCGATCGAGATGCGCTCGCAGGCGATCTCGATCTTCTTCGTGATCGGGCAGGCGGCCGGGGCGGTGGGGCCGGTCCTGTTCGGTTCGCTCATCGGCGATCAGACCCACCCTGACCCGACGGGCCTGTTCATCGCCTACACCGCCTCCGGTGCGGCGATGTGCGTTGCAGCGGTGTTGGAGGCGGCGTGGGGGCCCGAGGCGGCCCAGAAGTCCCTTGAGGACGTCGCGGCTCCGTTGACGGCGGTCGATCGCGGAGTCTGAGACGGCCCTTTACTGACAGGTTTCCTTGCTATATGGTGGCGGCACTCCGCTGGTATGCCCCTTTTCGGAAGGAAGCCCCCTATGCGACGACGCACGATCTTCACTGCCGCGACTGCGGTAGCGGCCGGAGCCGCAGCGACCGCGTTCGGCCTCGGCAACGCCGGAGCAGCCGAACCCACCGATGGCTGGACCTCGACCCCGTACACCTACTACGTGCAGAAACCCTGGAACCTGCGTGAGGCCGCCCGGTACCGCCTCACCAGCGGCGTCCACAAGACCTGGGTCTACGACACCGACGAGCCCTTCGAGGAGGGCAGCTCCACCGACCCGCGCACCGAGCTGCGCTTCAAGGAGGAGTACACGACCGGCTCGCACATGTGGGGCGCCGAGATCCTCGTCCCCACCGGCTCGGTCGGGGCGTGCGTCGCCCAGATCGTGCGGATCGACCCGCCCTCGGGGACCCCGAACACCGACATCCAGCTCCGCGCGTTCGCTGAGAACGGCGGGACCCTGCGCCGGTACACGGGAGGCGAAATTCTCGCGACCGGCATCTACGACACCTGGACCGACGTCAAGATCGCCCACCTGGCCGACACCGGCGCCATCGAGGTCTACGTCAACGGCACGCTCAAGCTCACCACCGCCGACCGCGGCCCGTCCAACCGCCACTTCAAGTGCGGGGTCTACGGCGGCACCGGCCGCGTCGAAGCGAAGTTCCGCAATATCGGCTACTGGACCGCCTGAGCCTCAGATCAGGGCGCTCGCGCCGATGGCGCGCATCGCCCGCTCCACGGTCTCCTCGTTCTCGCCGTAGGGGGCCACGTAGTCGATGACCGCGCGGGCGGCGGCTTCACCGAGGGTGCGGGTGATCGTCCAGGCCGCGAGGTACTGGGAGGCCAGGCAGCCGCCCGCAGTCGCGATGTTGCCCTCGGCGTGGAACGGGACGTCGAGGGCTTTGACGCCGCGCGCTTCGAGGAACGGGCGGGTCTTCATGTCCGTGCACGCGGGCATGTCGCCGAGCGTGCCGAGGGCCGAGAGGACGAGCGCGCCGGAGCACTGCGAGCCGATGAGCTGACGCGACGGGTCGAGCGGGAGCCGCGCGAGCATCGCGTCGTCGGCCGAGATCTCGCGGGCCTTGACGCCGGAGCCGATGAGCACCACGTCGGCCTCGGCCACGAAGTCCATGGGGCGCTGACCGGTCACCTCGACGCCGTTCATCGAGGTGACCACCGGCGTGGGCGTCGTGATGAACGCTTCGAGCCCGTCCTTGCGGCACCGGTTGATCAGCGCGGACGCGATGAAGCTGTCGAGCTCGTTGAACCCGTCGAACGTCACTACGGCTACCTGCGGCATGCGCGCCCCCCTTGATCAGGGCTCCAAGGGTACGGCGCATCCCTGCGGAGCGCTAGCGCGTTTGCTCAGGCGCGGGCGGCCCGCCATTCGGGGGCGAGGACCGACCAGATCTCCATGTCGAGGCGTTCGCCGCGGTGGAGGTAGGCCTCGCGGGCGACGCCTTCCCGGGTCATGCCGAGGCGCTGGGCGACGGCGATGCTGGGGGCGTTGCGGGTCGAGGTCCACCAGTCGACGCGGTGGATGCCGCGGACTTCGACGGCCCAGTCGATGATCGCGGTGACCGCGCGCGTCACCAGGCCCTTGCCGACCGCGGCCGGTTCGAGCCAGCAGCCCGCTTCGGCGCTCTCCATGCGGAAGTCCATGGTGCGGAAGAGGACGCCGCCGACCAGGACGTCGTCGAGCCAGATGCCCCAGATCCGGCCGGTGTCGGCGGCGGCCTTCTCCGCGTAGGTGTCCAGGATGCGCCGCGCGGCGTCGAGGTCGGCGACGACGTCGGCGAAGGCCACGTGGCGGCCGATGAACTCGCGGCCCCGGTCCACGTGGGCGATGAACTCCTCGGCCAGGTCGGGAGTCAGGGGGCGCAGTTCCGCACCGTCGCCCAGGGAAGTCTTGAACATGCGAATCAGATTAAGGTTTCCCGGGGCCGGGGCGCATGCGGGTGCCCGCCTACTTCGCGGCGAGGTCGCGCGCCGGGAGTTCGGGGTCGGCCGTGTCGAGCGGGACGGCGGGCGATCGGACCAGTCCGAACTGGACGCTCTGGCGACGCAGGAGGGCGTCGAGGGCCCAGTCGACGGCGGTGCGGATGCGGTTCGAGGGCATGGCCATCAGGTGGTACCCGCGGGTGACGACCTTGGCGGGCAGGCCCGAGAGCGGGATGCCGAGGGGTTTCGCGGCAGCCTGCCAGCCGCCGAGGTCGACGACGAAGCCGAGGTCGTGGTGCTTGTAGGGGCGCGGCGTGCCGCAGCCGAGCGAGGCGGCGATGTTGCGCGCGGCCGCGTTCCCCTGGCGTTCGGCGTGCTGGGCGGTCATCGCGCAGATCTCGCCGGGGCGGGCCAGGTCGGGCACGGCGGCGGCGTCGCCGCACGCGAAGATCTCGGGGTGGCCGGGCACGGCGAGGAACTCGTCGGTCTCGATGCGGCCCTTCAGTGTCGCGAGCCCGATGTCGGCGGCGACGGGGTCGGGGCGCACGCCCGCGCCCCACACGATCGTGCGGGTCGGCACGAACTCGCCGTCGGTGAGCAGGACGCCTTCAGCGGTGGCCTCCTTCACCGAGGTGCCGGTGCGCACGTCGACGCCGCGGCGGCGCAGCACCCGGTCGGCGGTCGCGGCCAGGCGCGGCGAGAGCTCGGGCAGGACGCGCGGGGCGAGGTCGAGCAGGAGCCAGCGCACGGGCTGGTCGCGCAGGGCCGGGTGGCGGCGGGCGAGGGCCTTGGTGAGGAGCTGCCCGGCGGCGGCGACCTCGGTGCCGGTGTAGCCCGCGCCGACGACGACGAAGGTGCAGCGGGCGGCGCGTTCGGCCGGCTCGGCGGCGGTGGCGGCGAGCTCGATCTGGCGGATGATCTTGTCGCGCAGGTAGATCGCCTCGGGGATGCCGCGGAAGCCGTGGCTGTGCTCGGCGACGCCGGGAATGGGCAGCACCTTGTTGACGCTGCCGACGGCGAGCACGAGCCGGTCGTACTCGAGCGTGCCGGGGTCCTCCTCGGGGTTGCGGTAGTGGACGCGTCGGGCGTCGGTGTCGACGTGGTCGACGGTGCCGAGGACGAGCCGCACGCCAGGCAGGGTGTCGGTGAGCGACACGGCGATCCGGCGCGGGTCGAGCACCCCGGCGGCCACTTCGGGGAGCAGCGGGAGGTAGAGCGAGTAGTCGGTGGGGTTGACGAGCACGATCTCGGCGCGGCCCTTCATGCTCTTGGCGAGCTTGCGGGCGGCGTGGAACCCGGCGAATCCGGCTCCGACGATGACGACGCGTTGCGGGCGCATGGTGACTCCTAACGGCGGACCCTGGGCGCTCACATCGGACTGTCATCGTTGACGGTGAGCCTGCGGTCTCGCCTTGCGTTCATCTTGCATGCGCCGCAAGGGGGCCGGGGTCCCTCGCGCGGGGGAACCCCCTCCCCTGCGGGAGTGGTCAGGCCTTCCGGGCCAGGTCGAGGCGTTCGGGGAGCAGTGCGAAACCGGCGGAGCGGTACGTGGCGACGGCGCCGGTGAGGGTGCTCGGGGTGGCGACGAGCACGCTCGACGCGCCCATTTCCTGGAGCGCGGCGGCCCCGGCCACGCAGATCGCCGTGCCGTGGCCGCGTCCCCGGTGGTCCTTGTGGACGCCCATCGGCTCGATGAGGCCGGGCCTGCCGGGTCCGGCGGACCACACGGTGACGACCGCGACGGCCTCGCCTTGCCCGTCGAACCCGAGGAGGCAGCGCGCGTCGGCGTAGGCCGGGCCGGAGGCCATCTCGCGCCAGCGCTCCTCGGAGAACGTGGAGCGCTCGAAGGCCGCCCGCTGCACCTCGGCGCGCCGTCCGGCCAGGTCGGGACCGGCCGTTTCGACGCGCAGGCCCGGGTCTTGGACGGGTGCCGACAGGTCGCGGCGCAGCAGCGTCCACGCTTCGTCAGGGCCCCAACCGGTCTCGGCCAGGTGCTCGCGGAGCGCGGCGCCGTTCGGGATCTCGATCTGCGCCTTGCCCGCGGGGAGGACGCCGCGCCCGGGGTCGGCGATGTCGGCGGCCATGCGCTCGGCCAGCTCCGAGTCGTGCAGGTCGGCGGCCGTCACCCGCAGCACGTCGGGGCCGTCGAGCAGGCCGACGGCGAGGAGGCGGCCGTCGCGGCTCCAGGTCCGCACCGAGGCGGCGGCCCGCTCGGCGCCGAGCTGCCGGTGCCAGCCGAGGTCGCCGGGGTGGAGCTGGAGCGGCGCGTCGTCGGACTGCCAGGCGCGCAGCGCGTCGACCGCTTCGCCGAGCGCGTCGGGCCCGGGGGTGCGCAGTTCGATGTCCATGCCCGGATCACACACCGCCGTGCGGGTGCGGCGCAACCGGTTTTGGGGCGGGCATCGCGGGTATGTTCGGGCGCGCAGGGACTCGACGAAAGGACGCCTATGGCGCTCATCCTGATCACCGGGGCCTCGACCGGGCTCGGTCTGGCCGCCGCGCGCAGCCTCACTGAGGAGGGCCACGACGTGGTCGTCCACACGCGCAGCCCCGACCGGCTGCCGGACCTGAAGCCGTACGGGTTCGTCCACGGCGACCTGTCGCGCATGGGCGAGACGCTGTCGGTGGCCGGGCAGGCCGACGCGTTCGGGCGGTTCGACGCGGTGGTCCACAACGCCGGGGTCTACCGCGACCCGTATGCGCTGCAGGTGAACACGGTCGCGCCGTACCTCTTGACGGCGGCGATGTCCAAGCCGCGCAGGCTGATCTACCTGAGCAGCGGCTACCACCTCGACGGCTCCACCGACCTGGACGGGATCGACTTCAACGAGACGCGGGTGCGGCCCGGCGCGTACGAGGACGCGAAGCTGTACGAGACGGCGCTGGCGTTCGCGGTCGCGCGCCGCTGGGCCGACACCGTGGCGCACGTGGTCGACCCCGGCTGGGTCCCGACCCGCATGGGCGGCCCGGGCGCGCCCGGCGACCTCGAAGCGGGGCACCGGACGCAGGAGTGGCTGGCGACGGCGCCCGACGACCAGATCAATCCGCGCACCGGCGGCTACTGGCACCACCTGCGCATCAGCCGCTCGCACCCGGCGGCCTCGGACCCTGACTTCCAGCACGAGCTGCTGGAGCGCCTGGCGGCCCACACCGGTGTCAAGATCTAGCTCCGGTTGAGGCGGGCGGCCTGCTTGAGCAGGTGCGTGTGCTCGGCCATGACCACTGTGGACTGGGCGGCTGCCTTGTAGAGGCGGGCGGCTTCCTTCAGGTTCCCGGCGCGCTCATGGAGGTACGCGGCCACGGCGTCGCGCCTCGGCAGGCCGGGGTCGAGCGCTTCGACCAGCCGCAGCCCGGCGAGCGGCCCGTCCACGTGCCCGACCGCGACCGCGCGGTTGAGCGCCACGACCGGGCTGCCCGGGGTGATCCGCGCGAGCTCGTCGTACCACTCCAGGATCTGCGGCCAGTCGGTCTCGTCCGCAGTAGCCGCGTCGTCGTGGAGCGCGGCGATCGCGGCCTGCGCCTGGTACTCGCCGATCTGGTCCGCTGCCAGCGCGTGTTGCAGCAGGTCGACGCCTTCGGCGATCATCGCTGTGTCCCACAGGGACCGGTCCTGTTCGGCGAGGGGCACGAGCTGCCCGGCGGCGTCGGTGCGGGCCGGGCGGCGCGCGTGGTGCAGGAGCAGCAGGGCGAGCAGGCCCGCCGCCTCGGGGTCGTGCGGGACGGAGGCGACGAGCTGGCGCGTCAGGCGGATCGCCTCGGCGCACAGGTCGCCGTCGCCGACGAAACCCTGGTCGAACATCAGGTAGAGCACCTTCAGCACGGCTCGCACGTCGCCGGGCTGCTCGAACCGCTCCCCCGCGAGCGTCCGCTTCGCCCGCGAGATCCGTTGCGCCATGGTCGCTTCGGGGACGAGGAAGGCGCGGGCGATCTCGGCCGTGGTCAGGCCGCCGACCGCGCGGAGGGTCAGTGCGACGGCCGACGCGGGCGAGAGGGCCGGGTGGCAGCAGCGGCTCAGCAGCAGGAGCGTGTCGTCCGCCTGCCCGGCCGGGCCGGGCGCGGGTTCGCGGTGGACCGCGACCTCGCGCAGGACGCGGGCGGAGGCCGAGCGGCGCGCGTCCAGGAACTTGCGCCATGCCACCGTGACCAGCCAGGCCTTGGGTTCGTCGGGGGCCTCGCCGTCCCAGCGGCGCACCGCCTCGGCGAGCGCGTCCTGGACGGCGTCCTCGGCCGCCGCGAAGTCGGCTCCGCGGCGGACGAGGACGCCCAGCACTTGCGGGGTGAGGTCCCGCAGCAGGTGCTCGTCGAGCATTTATTCGACCGTCGGCGCTTCGGTCAGGAAGGGCCGCACTTCGATCCACTCGTAGAGCGGCAGGCTGTCCTTGCCGGGCGCGGAGGACAGGTACGCGGCGGCCTCGTAGGCGCGCTCCTCGGACTCCACGTCGATCGCCATCCAGCCGGCGATGAGGTCCTTCGACTCGGCGAACGGGCCGTCGGTGACCGGGGCCCTGCCTTCGCCGTCGTAGCGGACGAACGCGCCCTGCGGGGCGAGGGCCTGCGCGTCGACGAACTCGCCGCGCGTCTTGAGGTCCTCGATCATGTCGCCCATGAACCCGATGTGGGCGCTGATCTCGTCCGGAGTCCACTCGTCCATGGGCGCCTGGGCGTTCGCGTGCTGCTTCGGTCCGCCGCGGTAGTGCTTGAGCAGCAGGTACTTGGCCATGATGGCCCTCCTTCGGTTCGGGCGGCTCGTTCGCCGCTGACAACCCTAGGACGGAGCCGTTCCGGGGTTCTCGACATCCCGGGGGAACTTTTCTCCAGTATTTTTTCGGGGGGCTGCACCACCCCGGTTTCGGGGGCCTTCGTTACTGCTTTCCGCTGCCGTTCTCCCCAGAATCAGAGAGGTCAACACCCCTCCGATGTCGAAGGAGACCGGATGTCCCGCTTCAGGATCGACACCCCCGTCCTCACCCGCCGCGCCGTGATCGGCGCCGCCGCGGCGGCGGCCGCGGCCGCCGCGCCCTCGGTCGCGCAGGCCACGAGCATCGCCTTCCTCGACCAGGACGCGATCGACGCGGCGGCCGCCCGGGTCGAGGCCGACCTCGTCGCGCTCCGCCGCGACCTCCACGCCCACCCCGAGGGCTCCGGCGAGGAGGCCAGGACGGCCGCTGTCGTCGCCGAACGCCTCACCGCCGCCGGGCTCGCCGTCACCACCGGGGTGGGCGGCCACGGGGTCGTCGGCGTCCTCAAGGGCCGCAGGCCCGGGCGCACCGTGGCGTTCCGCGCCGACATGGACGCCGTGCCCGGCCCCGAAGGCGCCGAGCACGTGTGCGGGCACGACCTCCACACCGCCGTCGGCGTCGGCACCGCGCAAGTCCTCGCCGGGCTGCGGGGCCGCCTCCACGGCACCGTGGTCTTCGTCTTCCAGCCCGCCGAGGAGAGCCTGGCCGGCGCGAAGGCGATGCTCGCCGACGGCGTGCTGGAGACCTACGGCTTCGAGGAGATCCACGCGCTGCACTGCGGGCCGTTCCCGGTCGGCGCGTTCGGCGTCAACCCCGGCCTCGGCCTGCCCGGGCTCGACCGGGGCACCATCGCGGTCGGCGGCCCCGACGCGAGAGGCCGGGCCGGTGAACTCGCCGAGGCGCTCAACGCGCTGTCCACAGTGCAGCGGCCCGCCGACTCCGCCGAACTGGAGGCGCTGCTGGAGCAGCTCCAGACCGAGGACGGGCCGCTCGCCGAGTTCGTGACAATGAACGCCCGCGTCGCCGGGGGCGCGACCGAGGAGCAGGCCGCGGTCCAGGTCTCGTACCGGTGCTGGCCCGAGGAGCGGTACACCGGGGTCCGCGCCGACGTCGGCGCGGTCGCCTCACCCTATGGGGCCGTGAGCTTCCCGGCCGACCCGTTCCCGGCCCTGGTCTGCCCCGAGGAGGAGGCGCACGAGCTGAAGCGGCACCTGCGCCGCGCACTGGGCCCCGACTCGGCGACCGTGCTGCACGCCGTGGTCCCGTTCAACGGCGAGGACTTCGCACTGTTCGTCGACCGGGTGCCGGGAACGTTCACGTGGCTCGGGGTGCGCGCCCCGGGCGCCGACATCGCGACCGCCTCGCCGCATTTCCCGCTGTTCGAGCCCGACGAGGCCGCGATCGGCCACGGCGTCCGCGCCATGGCCGGATGGCTCGCCCGCCGGACCCGCTGCTAGACAGGGCGAAGGCCCGGCCGCGAACGGCCGGGCCTTCACGGTGCTGCTAGACCGCCGTCCAGCGGCTTTCGTCGTCGGCGCTCGCCTCGACCGCCGCGAGGACCCGCTGCACGCGCAGCGCGTCCGCGAACGACGGCGTGGGCTGCTCCTGGTTCGCGATGGCGCCCACGAGGTCCACGACCTGGTGGGTGAAGGCGTGCTCGTAGCCGAGGCCGTGCCCGACCGGCCACCAGTTGCCCGTGTACGGGTGCTCGGGCTCGGTGGCCTGGATGCGGCGGAAGCCCGCGTTCGGCTCCTCGGCCGCGTCGTAGAACCACAGCGAGTTCATGTCCTCGAAGTCGAACGCGAGGGACGCCTTGGTGCCGTTGAGCTCCACGCGCATCGCGTTCTTGCGGCCCAGCGCGAACCGGGTCGCCTCGAACACGCCCACCGCGCCGTCGTCGAAGCGCGCGGTGAACATCGCGGCGTCGTCCACGGTGACCGGGCCCTTCGGGCCGTCAGCGCCGCCGGTGCCGCCCAGGCCCACGAAGTCGCCGCCCACGGGCCGTTCCTTCACGAACGTCTCCATCAGCGCCGAGACGCCGGTGATGTTCGCGCCCGAGACCCACTGCGCGGCGTCGATGATGTGCGCGCCGATGTCGCCGAGCGAGCCGGAACCGGACAGGGACTTGTCGAGGCGCCACGTCAGCGGCGCGTTCTCATCGGTCAGCCAGTCCTGCAGGTACTGCGCCCGCACGTGCCGGATCGGGCCGAGCGCGCCCGATTCGACCAGGCGCTTCGCGAGCGACAGCGCCGGGGTGCGGCGGTAGGAGAACCCGCACATCGCGTACACGCCTTTGGCTTTGGCGGCCTCGGCGGCGGCCGTCATCAGCTCGGCTTCTTCGACCGAGTTCGCCAGGGGCTTCTCGCACAGGACGTGCTTGCCCGCCTCGAGCGCAGCGATCGCGATCTCGGCGTGCAGGTTCCCGGGGACGCAGATGTCGATCAGGTCGATGTCGTCGCGCTCGATCAGGCGCCGCCAGTCGGTCTCGCTGGAGTCCCAGCCGAGCTTCGACGCGGCGGCGGCGACCCGCTCGGGGTCGCGTCCGGCCAGCGCGGTCATGTTCGGCGCGAGCGGCAGGTCGAAGAAGCGGGGCGCGGTGCGCCACGCGTGCGAGTGGGCCGCGCCCATGAAGGCGTACCCGATCATGCCGACGTTGAGGGAATCACTCACTGCTGCGCTCCTCTTTGGCGCTCAGGGCCTCCCGTACGGAAGGCCACGATTTCAGTACGGCGAGCACCTCCGGGTCGCGCTCGGTCGCGAGCGCCGCGCCATAGGAGCGGTCGAGTACGTCGTCGATCAGTACCCGCTGCCCCTGTGCCGCGCTCTGCGTCGCGGCCTCGACCATAGCGAGGCTCATGATGTTAGCGTGCACGCGCCCCATCGGTTCCACTCCTCGGCGCAGCGCGGTGATGAACTGCCGCAAGGAGCCTGCGATGTCCCGGCCGTGGTCCTCGCCGGGCTCGAAGGGCCCGTCGGGGGCGGCCGACGGGTCGCCCTCGCCGTCCCACAGCACGGTGCCCTGTGCGGCGGAGACGCGCCAGGAGCCGTTCCAGGAGGTCTCGTGCCCGGGGCTGCACCAGGAGCCGTTGAACGTGAACCGGGCGCCGCCTTCCATGGCGAAGACCGCGTTCGCGGCCGCGTCGCCCCGGTACCAGCTCCAGGCCGGGTTGTACTCCTCGCACAGGACCGAGACGGGGTCGGCGTCGAGGAGGTAGCGGGCCATGTCGAACTGGTGGATGGCCATGTCGAGCAGGAGCGGGCTGGCCATCTCGTCGCGGAAGCCGCCGAAGTGCGGCGACTGGAAGAAGTCGACCGAGACGATCCCGACCGCGCCGAGCCCGGAGAGCCGCTGCTTGGCCTGGTGGAGCGCCGGGTGGTAGCGGCGGTTCTGGCTGACCATGAACAGCTGCCCGGTGTGCTGGGCGGCGGCGGCGAGCTGGAGGCCTTCGGCGACGGTGGCGGCGACCGGCTTCTCCCCCAGGACGGGCAGCCCGGCGTTGAGGGCGGCGATCGTGACCGGGTGGTGCGCTTCGGGAATGGTCGCGTTCACGATGGCGTCGGCGCCCGTGCGCTGCGCGAGTTCGACCGCGTCGGTGCCGGTGGCGAGGCCTTCGATGCCGGTCTCGGCGGCGGCCGAGGCGGCGGCCTCGGAGTAGAGGTCGGCGATGCCGACGAGCTCGGCGTCGGGGCTCTCGGTGATGTTCCGGTTCCAGGCCCGGCCCATCCCGCCCGCGCCTGCGACGACGAGCCGCAGCGGCCCTTCGGATTCGATCGTGCGGAAGCTCATCGCTCGAACGCCCCCCGGTAGCCCTGGCCGTTGAAGAAGTCGTCGGTGTCGTAGCGCAGCAGGGTCGGCGTCTCGCGCTCGCGGTCGGGGCGGGCCCACTCGATGCCGTTGGCGATCACGTGGTTGACGTCGGGGTGGTGGTAGACCGGGAAGTCCTGGTCGCCGGGGCTGAAGTAGAAGATCCGGCCGAAGCCGCGCCGGTAGGTCATGCCGGAGCGGAAGACCTCGCCGCCGGTGAAGCCGGAGATGAAGATGAGCTCGTCGGGGGTCGGCACGTCGAAGTACTCGCCGTACATCTCCTGCTCGGGGATGACGATCGGGTTGGGGATGCCGCGCGCGATCGGGTGCTGCGGGTTGACGGTCCACACCAGTTCGCGGTCGTGCTCGCTGCGCCAGCGCAGCGTGCAGGTGGTGCCCATGAGCTTGGTGAAGATCTTGGACCAGTGCCCGGAGTGGAGCACGATGAGGCCCATCCCGGCGAGGACGTGGCGGTGCACGCGCTCGACGATCGCGTCTTCGACCTCGCCGTGCGCGGCGTGGCCCCACCAGATGAGGACGTCGGTGGCGTCGAGGACGTCGGAGGTCAGGCCGTGCTCGGGCTCGTCCTGGGTGTGGGTGGTGATGACGGCCTTGTCGCCGAGCCATGCGCCGACGCCCTTGGCGATGGCGCCGTGCATGCCGTCGGGGTAGCGCTCGGCGACGGAGGGCTCGACCTGCTCGTGCCGGTTCTCGCCCCAGACGACGACCCGGATGGGTTCAGTGGACATGTGGTGTGTCTCCTTTGGTGGTTTCACGAATTGTGAGCTTAAAAATCGTTGGGCGCCAAAGCACTTCGCTAGGCGGCCGGATCGGTGCTGGAGCGCACGACGAGTTCGCCGGGGATCACCAGGTGCTCAGGCGAGGCGGGCTGCTCGATGACGAGGCGCACGAGTTCGGCGGCGATCGCGGCCGAGGCCTGGCGGACCGAGGTGATGCCGACGGTGCCGAACGAGGTGAGCGGCGTGTCGTCGAAGCCGGTGACGGCCGCGTCGCGGCCGGGCACGAGGCCGCGCGCCTGGAGCGCGATGACCGCCCCGGCGGCGAGCGGGTCGGAGGCGCACACGAGCGCGGTCGGCGGCGACGGCGAGTCGAGCAGGATCGCGGCGGCGCGCACGCCCGTGGCGAGGTCGTTGTCGCAGTTCACGATCCGGGTCTGGGCGAGCGATCCGGTCAGGCCCAGGCGGGAGCAGGCGTCGCGGTAGCCGATGTCGCGCAGCCGCCCGATGACGCTGTCGGGGGCCGCCCCCAGGAACGCCAGCTCGCGGTGCCCGCGCTCGGCCACGTGGGCGACGGCGGCCCCGATGCCGAGCGCGGCGTCGCCCTCGACCCAGCTCCACGGGGTCGCGAACGCCTCGGCGGTGCGGCCGTAGGCGGCGAAGGGGATGCCGCGCTTGCGCAGCCCGACCGGGCGCGGGTCCTCGTGCCCGACGTTCGAGATGACGAACCCGGCGGCGGACTGCCCGAAGTACAGGTCCTCGCAGGCCTTCAGGAGCGCGTCGGCGTCCTGCTCGGTGATGAGCGTGAGGTTGCGGTCGGCGTCCTGGCAGGCGGTCGCGAGGTCGTGGAGGAACGCGTCCATGTACTGGTTGTCGACCCGGTCGCGCGCCGGGAGCGCGTAGCCGATCTGGCGCGGCTGGGCCAGGCGCAGGCTGCGGGCGACGAGGTTGTTGCGGTAGCGCAGCTCGCGCATCGCCGCGTGCACCTTCTCGCGGGTGGCCTCGGAGACGACCTCGGGGCGGTTGATGACGTTCGAGACGGTCATCGCCGAGACCCCGGCGAGGTCGGCGACGTCGGACATGCTCGCCTTGCGGGGTGTGCCGCTCATCCGCCGCCTCCTCTCTGAAGTGTCCCGGCCTCAGATTTTAAGCATAAAAATCGGCAGCGGTCAAACCCGGCGATGAATTCGCGGAACGCTGGTCGTCTACACCGCGGACACCATTTGACACACGAGGAGACGCCATGACCGAGCCGCAGTCCCACACGATCGAAGCCCGCGGCGCCGTCCTGCACTACGACGTGCGCGACGGCGACGGACCGACCCTCCTGCTCATCGGCTCCCCCATGGGCGCGAGCGGGTTCATCACGCTCGCCAGCCACTTCGAGGACCGTCGCGTCGTCACCTACGACCCGCGCGGCGCCGAGCGCAGCCGCCGCACCGACGGCGCCGCCGAGAACACCGTGGAAGAGCACGCCGACGACCTGCGCCGCCTCATCGACGCCGTCGGCGGCCCGGTCGACGTGTTCGCCAGCAGCGGCGGCGCGGTCAACGCCCTCGCGCTCGCCGCCCGCTACCCCGGCCAGGTGCGCACCCTCGTCGCCCACGAGCCGCCCGCGTCCGCCGAACTGCCCGATGCCGACGTGATCCTCAAGGCCTGCAAGGGCATGCGCGACAACTACCTGGCCAACGGCTTCGGCCCGGCCATGGCCCAGTTCATCGCGCTGGTCTCCCACCAGGGCCCGTTCACCGAGGCGTACCTGGAGCAGCCCGCGCCCGACCCGGCCGCGTTCGGGCTGCCCGCCGAGGACGACGGCAGCCGCGACGACGCGCTGCTGGGCCTGAACATGGTCACGTGCAACGCCTACCGGCACGACTTCGCGGCGCTCAACGCCGCCCCGACCCGCATTGTGGTGGGCATCGGCGCCGACTCGGGCGACATCCTCCCGGCCCGCGCCGGGAAAGTCGTGGCCGGGCGCCTGGGCACCGAGCCGGTGGTCTTCCCCGGCGACCACGGCGGCTTCCTCGGCGGCGAGTACGGCCAGACCGGCAAGCCCGACGAGTTCGCCGCGAAGCTCCGGGAAGTCCTGGAGGCATAGAAAGCTAAGAGGCGCAAGCGAAAGCGCCCCGGAGTCCGAGACTCCGGGGCGCTCTGCATTCGTCTTAGTCGGTGCCGAACTCCATGGCGGCCTGGTCCAGGAGGTCTTCCTCCGGGGCCTCGCCGCGAGAGGCGATCGCGGTGGCGCCGCCGCTGGGCATCGCGCCGATCAGGCCGGTCGAGGCGGCCTGGGCCGCGCCGATCGGAGTGGGGTGGGCGCTGCCGACCATGCCGATCCCGGCGTACTGCTCGAGCTTCGCGCGCGAGTCGGCGATGTCGAGGTTCCGCATGGTCAGCTGGCCGATCCGGTCGTTCGGGCCGAACGCCGAGTCCTCGGTCCGCTCCATCGAGAGCTTGTCCGGGTGGTAGCTGAACGCGGGCCCGGTGGAGTTGATGATCGAGTAGTCCTCGCCGCGCCGCAGCCGCAGGGTCACCTCGCCGGTGACGGCCGTGCCGACCCACCGCTGCAGCGACTCTCGGATCATGAGCGCCTGCGGGTCGAGCCAGCGGCCCTCGTACAGCAGCCGTCCGAGCCGCCGCCCTTCGGCGTGGTAGATCGCGAGGGTGTCCTCGTTGTGGATGGCGTTCACGAGCCGCTCGTAGGCGGCGTGCAGGAGCGCCATGCCGGGGGCCTCGTAGATGCCCCGGCTCTTGGCCTCGATGATCCGGTTCTCGATCTGGTCGGACATGCCCAGGCCGTGCCGCCCGCCGATCGCGTTGGCCTCCAGCACCAGGTCGACGGCGGAGCCGAACTCCTTGCCGTTGATGGTGACCGGCCGGCCCTGCTCGAACCCGATGGTGACGTCCTCGGGGAGGATCTCCAGCTCGGAGTCCCAGTGCGCGACGCCCATGATCGGCTCGACCAGCTCCAGGCTGGCGTCCAGGTGCTCCAGGGCCTTGGCCTCGTGGGTGGCGCCCCAGATGTTCGCGTCGGTGGAGTAGGCCTTCTCCTTGCTGTCCCGGTACGGGAGGTCCCGCTCGGTCAGCCACTCGGACATCTCGGTCCGGCCGCCCAGCTCGGAGACGAAGCCCGCGTCGAGCCACGGCTTGTAGATCCGCAGCGACGGGTTGGCGAGCAGGCCGTAGCGGTAGAACCGCTCGATGTCGTTGCCCTTGTAGGTGGAGCCGTCGCCCCAGATCTGCACGTTGTCTTCCAGCATGGCCCGCACGAGCAGCGTGCCGGTCACGGCCCGGCCGAGCGGGGTGGTGTTGAAGTAGGTGCGCCCGCCGGACTTGATGTGGAAGGCGCCGCACGCGATGGCGGCCAGGCCCTCTTCGACCAGCGCGGCCTTGCAGTCCACGAGCCGGGCGATCTCCGCGCCGTACTCCATGGCGCGGCCGGGGACGGAGGCGATGTCGGGCTCGTCGTACTGGCCGATGTCGGCGGTGTACGTGCAGGGCACCGCTCCCTTCTCGCGCATCCAGGCGACCGCCACGGAGGTGTCGAGGCCACCGGAGAAGGCGATGCCGACGCGTTCGCCGACGGGGAGCGAGGAGAGAACTTTAGACATGGTTATGAGTATGCATGTTGCTGAATTTTCATGCAACCCGGGGTGGGGGCGATTCCAGCAGGCGGGACCGCGACCAGGCCCGCCACGCCTGGAGCATGGCGAGCCTCACTCCCCGGGCATGGAAAAGCGGGCCGCCCCGGAAGGGACGGCCCGCTGGTAAGTCGGTGCTACACGGCCGAGGTGCGGGCGGCCTGCTGGGCGCGGAGCGCCGCGAACATGGGCTTGCGGGACGGCGACTCGGCCAGCCCGGAATGGAGGACCGCGGTGATCGCGACCGAGGCCGCGGCGTCGTCGGCGGCGGCGACCCCGGCGGCGACCATGTCGAGGATCTCGCCCGCGGCGGCCGAGACGAGCTCGGGGTCGGCGTTCCGGGAAGCCTTGGAGAACCCGAAGGCCAGGTCCTTGTCGGCGGTGACGTTCCAGACCGCGCACGTGTGCAGGCGCGTGCCGTAGCCGGTGCCCTCGATCCAGCAGTCGACGGCGTACACGAAGGTCCGGGCATCGTGGTCCCACAGCAGTTCGGCGTCGAGCATGTCCGAGAGCGCGGCGAGACGCTGCGCCTTGGGGTACTTGGACTCGAGGACGGCAGTGGCGTCGTCGCTCGAGAGATAGCTGTAGGTCATCCTTCAACGGTAGCTGCCCCGGATGGCGATCCCGCAAAGCCCGGACCGCTCGTTTCGGCGACACGGGTGGGTGCTTCCTCACCAGAGACCCGAAAATCGGACATAAGACCACTTTGGGCCGCATATGTCCGCACGGAAAAGGGCACGGGGACGAGTGCCCCGTGCCCTTCGCTCCGTCCTATGCGAGCAGCTTGGCCTTGGCGGCGCCGAATTCCTCGTCGTTGAGGATGCCCGCCGCGTGGAGTTCGCCGAGCTGCTTGAGCTTGGCGATGGTGTCGTCCCCCGCCGGAGCGGCGGGCGGGGGCGCCGCGGCGGCCTGCGCCTGCTGGGCCTGGTACGCCTGCGCGTCGGCCTGGGTCTGCGCCTTGTTCGCCGACGCGCGGCTCATGCCGCGGGTGACCGCACCCGCGGTGCCCGCGATGACGGCGGTGCGGGCCATGGTCCCGAGCAGGCCCGGGCGTCCGACTCTTCTGCGCATGTCAGTGCTCCTCGTCGATCAGGCCGGTCAGTTCCTCGATGGCGGCGGCGGGCACGCGGGCCCAGTCGATGACGCGGCCGTTGGCGCGCTGGACGCCGCCGGTGAGGTTCGCGGCCCACGTGTGCTCGAACAGCAGCATGCCGATCGAGGAGTCGGGTTCGAGGTCGGCGGCCACGGCCTCGACGTCCTCTTCGGCGAAGAGCCCGGCCGGGTCGCCCACGAGCCGGGAGAGCCGGGTGTCCTCGGCTTCGTCGGCCTCGATCCAGCGCACCGACCCGTCGGCGTCCTTGCGGACGAAGAGCGCGTCGAGCACGGTGATCGTCTTGGCGTCGACGAGCCGTTCGAGTTCGGCGAAGATCTCGCCGTTGAAGTCGTTGCCTGGGAATTCCACCAGCACCATGTCGACCGGTGCGCTGCCGTCTGCCACGTCGAGCCCCCTGTCCGACCGCCGGACCGCCGCAGGGGGCTTGGACAAGCCGTGACGAAAGCGGCGGAGGCGGTCTTATCGGGACGCTACACGGGCGCGGGTGCGCGCACCCGCGTCTTGTGGGATTCGGACGCTACCGGCTGATGACGTCGCAGTAGGGCTTCACGGTCTCCACGATCGTGGGGCCCTCGGCCTCTTCGACGCCGAAGAGCTCGGCGGCGTCGCGGGCCAGCTGCTCCTCGTCGGCGTTGGCCGCGACCTCGCCGCAGATCTCCTGCGCGTTGGCCAGGATCTCGGCGGGCGTGGCGTCGGGGACGAGGTCGTGCAGGTCCCCGGCGAGGTCGGTGGGGAGCTCGGAGGCGAGCTCTTCGAGGGAGGACTCCCAGTCGGGGAGGGTGGGGGTGTCGGTCGGGATCTCGATGCCGCCGTCCTCACTGCAGGCGCCGAGCGCCAGGAGTGCGCCGATGGCGAGGGCGGCGAGGGTTCGTCGTGCCGTCATTGGGTGCTCCGTTCCGCGTGGTGTGGGGTCACGCTAACAGGCCGAAGGTCACGAATTGCCCGAACTGCACTCCGGTGCCGCTTACGTCACCGCCGCCGCGGCACGGGCCGGACGCCCGTACCGTTCCGCTTGCGGCCCTAGGCGGCTTCCCACTCGAAGCCGTCGGCGTCGGTGAACGTGCCTGCGCCGCTGCCGAAGACGATTCGGTGCGAGCCGGAGCCCTCGGGCGAGACGAAGGAGGTCTTCGCGGCGAACTTGCGGCTGTAGAGCGAGAGCGAGACGCTGTCGCCGGGGGCCTCGAACTCGACGTACTTGCGGCCGAAGCTCTTCGCGACTTCCAGGCCCTTGCCGATGTAGAACTGCTTGGTGGCGGCGACGTCGGCGACGCCGATGCCGACGTTCACCGAGTCGACCGTGCGGGGGCTGTTCCCGGTGTGCTTCTTCTGGGAGGTCGCGATCTTCCAGATGTTGCCGAAGGGGTCCTGGAGGACGCAGCCGTAGCCCCACAGGCTCTTCTCGGGGGCCTTGATCGCGGTGGCGCCCGCGTTGACGGCGGTCTCGGCGTAGCTGTCGACGGTGCCGGGCTCAGTGACCACGAGCGACACCGCGAAGCCGCGGAAGCCGCTGCTCGGGTCCTTCGCGGGCCGCACGCGCAGCCAGGAGTCCTCGCCGAGGTCGAACGCGGCGGCGTAGAAGGCCTCGGCGGCGGCGGTGTCGTCGGCTTCGAAGGTGACGGTGTCGATGGCGTTCATGGTGTTCTCCCTGTTCGCAGTGGCTGTCTTGCTCATGTCCACAACGATATTTCCGCCAGGGGCCCTGGCGCTTCTCGATTCCTGATCACCTCCGAACGGGCCGCGTTCAGCGGTTGAGGAGCAGCTCGAACAGGTCGAGGCGCCAGGCCGCGTCGCGGGCGACGAGGAACCCGACGATGCCGAGGACCCAGCCGGTCGTGGAGGCGGCGTTCTTGACCATCCAGTCGTTGATCCGCCGCAGCACCGGCTCGACGGCGTCGCGCACGACCAGGCGGGCAGCGAGGAGCAGCAGCGCGGGCAGGACCATGACCAGGCAGTACCCGGCCATCGTCAGGGTCGTCCTAGCGGCCCCGAGCCCGGCGGAGGTGACCATGCCGATCGCGGCCAGGTACGGGAGCATCGTGGCGACCTCGATGGTGGCGGCCGCGAGCGCGAGGCCCATGAGCGGCAGCACGGAGGCGCGGGTGCGGACGGCGCCGTCGGCGTCTGCTTCGATGCCGAGGGCCCGTTCGCGCCAGCGCGCCGTGCGCCCGCTTTCGCTGTGCTGCTTCTTGGAGTCGAAGCGGAAACTGAACAGGAGCAGGCCGACGCCGAGGACGAGCTGCGTCCACAGTGCGGGCCGGGTGTCGAGGAGGGCGCCGATATCGTCGATGAACGTGGTGGCGCCCAAGGCGATGAGGAGGCCGACGCCGAGGTAGAAGACGGCGATGGTGGCGAGGTAGGCGAGCATGCGCCCGGCTTTGACGCGGCCGGGGGCCAGGAGCAGCCAGATCGGGATGAGCAGCGTGCCGAAGCTGGTCGAGTCGATGAGCGCGAGTGCCGCGAGCGGGGCGGCGAGTGCGAGGTCCATGGTTCGAGCGTATGGAGAGGCGGGGTCGCTATCGTCGGCCTCGGGACCGAGGTTTCGAAGGGGGCCTGCATCTTTGGTGGCACGCCGTTGGGTGCGGTCGGGGCCGCACTAGCGCTGGATAGCGCTTTCAGATAGTGTCGGTGTTCGATCCGACTTGGAGGCCGTCATGCCGAGTTTCGCCGAACCGATCGTCGTCAACGACAACGGCGCGTGGTGCTGGTTCCAGGACGAGCGCGCCCTCGTCGACCCCGGGACGAACCGGCTCGTCGTCGGTTCGATCGCGGCGGCCGAGGGGCCCGGCGGCGAGGCCCGCTCCGGCAACGTCGAGCTCGCCGTCGTCGACCTGGACACCGGCGAATCCCGGGTCGTCGTCCTCCACGAGCGGTTCGAAGTGGACGACCACGACGTCCCGGCGCTGTGGCAGCGCACCGACGGGCGCTGGCTGGCGGTCTACACGAAGCACAAGACCGACGACCTGACCCGTTGGCGCATCAGCGAACCGGGCGACCCCACCGAGTGGGGCCCGGAGCGGACCTTCGACTGGAGCCCGTACACCGAGGGCCGCGGCGTCACGTACTCGAACCTGCGGGCCGTGGACGGGCGCCTGTACTGCTTCGCGCGCGCGGTGAACGACGACCAGTGCGCGCTCGTCTCCGACGACGAGGGCGAGACCTGGTCGTACGCGGGCAAGCTGTTCACGCGCCCGAAGGTCGGCTACGTCAACGGCTACACGCGGTACGCCGCCGCCGGGGACCGCCTCCACCTGGTCACCACCGACCACCACCCGCGGGACTTCGACAACTCGATCTACCACGGGTTCCTGGAGGACGGCGCGCTCCACCGCAGCGACGGCTCGGTCCTGGACCCGAAGGCCCTCAACGGGGAAGCGCTGTCCCAGGAGGGCCTGACGACGGTACTGGCGGCGGGCTCGCGCTGGGGCGGCGTGCGGATCTCGCACTGCTGGACCACCGACATCCGCACCACCGCGAACGGCGGCGTCGCCGCGATCCTCACCGCCCGCGCGGGCGACGAGGAACTCGATCTCGACCGGAAGCAGGCCGCTCCGGACCTGCGGTTCTTCTACGCGCGCATGGCGCCTGGCGGCGAGTGGACCGTGAACGAGCTGGCGAAGGCCGGGCCGGGGCTGATGCCGCACGAGGAGGACTACACGGGCCTGGCCGCGATCGACCCGTACGACCCCGGCTCGGTCTACATCTCCACGCCGGTCGACCCGCGAGACGGCACCGAACTGGCCCACCGCGAGATCTTCCACGGCCGGGCCGCCGCCGCGGGCCGGTTCTGGGCGTGGACGCCCGTCACCGAGGACTCCGAAGTGGACAACCTGCGGCCGATCGTCGCGCCGGGGGACCCGTCGCGGACGCCGCTGCTGTGGTTCCGCGGCCCGATGACGGCGTCCCAGCACTACCGGTGCGAGGTCGTGCTCCTCGACATCCCGCGGCACTAAGCCGGGGTCACGGCCCGCCGTTGTCCTTGCGCTCCTGGTCCATCCGGTCGTCGAGGTTGCGGCCGCGGTTGATCTCGGTCGCGGAGTACTTGAGGACCTTCTGGGTGTTGATCGGGTTGCCCCAGTTGTTCTTCAGCGGGTCGAAGGACTTCCGGAGGGTGTCCATCGAGGCGTTGCGCATGTTCTGGGCGCCGTTCATGAGCTTGCCGCCGCCGCCCATCAGCCCCTTCGACGAGCCTTTGAGGAGCATGTCGGTGGTGGAGTCCATGGCCTTCTTCAGGCCCTGCGACTGCGTGCCGAACTTGCGGAACGAGGCGGTGTAGCGGCCGAACTTCGACATCAGCCGGCCGAGCTTGCCGACCATGTTCGCGAAGACGCTCACGGCCTTCGAGACGATCCGGGCGATCGCGGCGGCGAGGGTCGCGCCGAACGTGAACCCGGCGGTCGCGAGCGCGCTGAGCGCCCACATGATCGCCTCGGCGATGAAGTTGGTGATGATCTCCAGGAAGATCGTGCGGAGGATGCCCACGGCGACACCGGCGATGTTGACGCCGTTCGCGGTGGTCGCGGCCGCTTCCGCGCTGGAGCGCAGGACCTGCTCGAACCCGGCGGCCGCGTTCCGGTAGGCGGTGGCGTCCGCGCCGTCCCAGTCTTCGACGGTCTTCAGCTCCGCGGCCCATTCGTCGGCGGCGGTGCTCATCTCCATCGAGATGTTGTTCCAGGTCAGGGCGAGGCCTTCGATGGCCTGGGGGTTCCCGGCGACCCAGTCGAGGGGTTCGCGCAGGAACGAGATGTGCTCGAAGAGCCACCCGACACCGGCCTGCAGCAGGTGCTTGAACGGGTTGGACACGAAGGAGAGCACGTCGAGGCCGGTGGTCACAGTGGCGACCCCGGCGTCCAGGTAGCTGAACGGCTCGGCGGTGAACGCCGCGCTGTAGGCGGTGGCGGTCTTGGCGAGGCCGCCGATGACCTTGGTGCCCTGGAGGTTCGAGGTCGCGGTCGGGCCTTCGATGAGGGGGTTCGTCATGGGGTGTGCCCGTCCAGTTCCTTGCCGAGTTCGTCGAAGAGGGCCGCGACCTCCTGGTCGGCGGCGAGGTGCTGGATCGCGGTGTCGTTGACGGCCACCGCGAACCCGAGGCCGAGGTCGTCGGCGGAGGTGAGGGCCGCGCCCGCGTCGTCGAGGAACAGGTCGAGGACGGGCGGGATGACCTGGGCGAAGACGATGCCGTACGCGTCCTCGTCGCCGAGGCGCACGGTGTTGGCGGCGTCGGCGGCGGTCTTGACCCTCGCCATGGGGCCGTTCGCGAGCCGGGCGGCGTGGTCGCGCAGCGCCTGCGGGTCGACCTTGACCATCAGTCCTCGTCCTTCTTGGGCGCGGTGAACGACTGGAGGAGGCCCATGGCCTCCTGGTCGCCGCCGAGCAGGTCGGACATGATCGCGGCGGTCTTCTGGCCCGACTCCTCGACGGCGCGCCGGTAGGTGTCGAGCACGAGGTCGGCGAGGCCGGTGCCGGACATGTGCTTGGCCTCGTTGGAGAACCGGAGCCCGGTGAGCGTGCCGCCCGCGTTCACCGTCACGATGACGGCCCGGTCGTCGCTGGCGAGGGTCGTCTCGGAGGAGGCGAGGGCCTGCTCGGCGCGACCGGCCTGCTCCTGGATCACGGCTACGCGGTTCTCCAGGTCCTGCATGATCTCTTCGGGGGTGCGCATCGTCTTCCTTCGCTGGGCCTGGTGGTGCAGATGTCAAGCTAGCCAACGGGAATGAACCAATGGTGTCCAAGTACTGAACAGGACGCGGCACTCACGACGCGGTGCGCAGCGCCTCGAGGAGTTCGGGGCCGGTGAAGTCGCGGCGCCCGCCGTTCTCGGCGGCGTGCACGAGCGCGGTGAGGCGGGTGTTGACTGGTGCGGTGAGGCCGTGTTCGGCTGCGAGAGCATTGATCTCACCGTTGAGATAGTCCACTTCGGTGGGGCGCCCGGCCGCGAGGTCATCCTGAGTGGAGGACCGGGCGAGGGGGTCCATGGCGAGCATCTTGGCGGCGGCGCGGGTGAACAGCGCGTCGGGCAGGCCGAGGAGGACCGGCAGGAGGCGCGGATCGATCCCGGCGGTCTTGGCGGGACTGATCCCGGCGGCCTTGTACGCGGCGAGGGCTTCGCGCTGGGCGAGAGCGAGGCAGCGGCGGTAGTTCCGTTGGGAGAGTTCGGTCTTCAGCGGCAGGCCCGAGAGCGCGTTGACCGCGTTGTTGAGGTTGAGCAGAAGCTTCGCGGCCTGGACTCCCTGGAGGTCGGCCTCGCGGGCGAGCGGGAGCCCGGCCTTCGCGAACAGCGGCGCGAACGCGTCGAGCGCGGGGTGGTCCTGGACGCCGAGGTCCCCGTCGGTGCCCTGGTGGAAGCGGCCGTCACCGGTGTGGACGACGTTGAACGCGCACATACCTGCGAGCACGGCGGCCCCGGGCAGGTGCTCGCGCAGGACCGCCGCGTTCCGCAGTCCGTTCTGGAGGCTCACGACGACCGCGCCCGCATCGAGGTGCGGCGCGAGCTGCCGGGCCGCATCGGCAGTGGCGGCGGACTTCACAGTGACGAGCACGAGCGCGGCCCCGGCGACCGCCGCAGGGGCAGTTCCGTAATTCGGTTCTGGAACGCGCATTTCAGTACCGTGCAGGTTAGTGAGGGTGAGCCCGTGCTCGGCGGTCTCATCGGCCAGCCGCTGCCGCCCGACGAACACGACCTCCGCCCCGGCCGCCGCGAGCCTGCCGCCGACATAGCAGCCGATGCTCCCGGCGCCGTAAACGCAGATCATCCCCAGATGCTAGACCGGCCGCGCCCGGGACCGATCCGGCCGAATCGTTTCGGGATCGACATCGCTCGTTCAATATGGGGTCATGGGATGACCCCCCTGGTCAGGTGCAATACTCCTCACATATCCGCTCGAATCCCTCGGCGCAGAAACTGGAGCACCACATGTCAGTCAACCGCAGAACCCTCCTCGGAGCATCGGCCGCCGCGGGGGCGGCCGCTGCCGTCGCGGCCGCCTCGCCCGCCGAAGCCAAGCCCGCCAAGACCTACTCCTTCTCGGTCCTCGGCACCACCGACCTCCACGGCAACGTCTTCAACTGGGACTACTTCAAGGACGCCGCCTACAGCGACACCGCGGGCAACACCCGCGGCATCGCCCGCATCGCCACCCTCGTCAAGCAGATCCGCGAGGAGATCGGCAAGAAGAACACCATCCTCATCGACGCCGGCGACACCATCCAGGGCACGCCCCTGGCCTACTACTTCGCCCGCGTGGACCCGATCACCGCCGAAGCCGGGCCCGTCCACCCCATGGCGCAGTCCATGAACGCCATCGGCTACGACGCCGCCGCCCTCGGCAACCACGAGTTCAACTACGGCCTCGACAACCTCCGCAAGTTCGAGTCGCAGCTGGAGTTCCCACTGCTGGGCGCCAACGTCATCGACACCGAGACCGGCGAACCCGCGTTCCCGCCCTACCACATGGTCCGCATGCGCACCGGCTGCGGCAAGGACGTCAAGGTCGCCATCCTCGGCCTCTGCACCCCCGGCGTCACCATCTGGGACAAGGCCTACGTCGAAGGCGTCCTGGAGTTCCCGAGCCTGGAGTCCGAGGCCGCCTACTGGGTGCCCAAGCTGAAGGAGAAGGGCGCCGACGTCGTCGTCGTCTCGGCCCACTCCGGCACCTCCGGCAAGTCCGCCTACGACACCTCCACCGGCCTCGGCGTCGAGAACGCCTCCGCGCTCGTCGCCCAGCAGGTCGCCGGGATCGACGCCATCCTCGTGGGCCACGCCCACATCGAGGTCGCCGAGTCCCGCGTCGCCGGCCCCGACGGCCGCGAAGTGGTCCTCTCCGAGCCGCTCTGCTACGGCCAGCGCCTCACCCGCTTCGACTTCGACCTGGTCCTGGAGAAGGGCCGGTGGAAGGTCGCCTCCGTCGGCGCCTCCGTCATCAACTCCAACACCGTCGCAGAGGACGAGGAGATCCTGGCGATCCTCTCCGACGAGCACTCCGACGTCGTCGGCTACGTCAACCAGGTCGTCGCCGAGGAAGCGGTCGTCAAGCTGACCACGATCGAGGCCCGCTACAAGGACGAGCCGATCATCGACCTCATCGCGAAGGTCCAGGAGGACACGGTCAAGACCGCGCTGGCGGGCACCGAGTACGCGGGCCTGCCGGTGATCGCGCAGGCGTCGCCGTTCTCGCGCACGGCCGAGATCCCGGCCGCGAACGTGAAGATCAAGGACCTGTCGAGCCTGTACGTCTTCGACAACACGCTCGTCGCGAAGCTGTTCACGGGCGCGCAGATCCGGGCGTACCTGGAGTACTCGGCGCAGTACTTCATCCAGACCGCGGTGGGCGCCGAGATCGTCGTGGACACGGACCCGGCGAAGCCGACCGACAACATCACCGGCGCGGGCGGGCGCCCGGACTACAACTACGACTACGTCTCGGGCCTGACGTACGAGATCGACATCGCGAAGGCCGTCGGCTCGCGCATCGTGAACCTCAAGTACCAGGGCGCGGACCTGGCCGACGACCAGCAGTTCGTGCTCGCGGTCAACAACTACCGGGCGAACGGCGGCGGCAACTTCCCGCACGTCGCTTCGGCCCAGGAGCTGTGGAGCGAGTCGATCGAGATCCGCACCCGCATCATCGAGTGGGTGACCGCGAAGGGCCGCCTCGACCCGGCCGACTTCGCGTCGGTCGACTGGACGCTGACCCGCGAGGGCACCCCGGTCTTCTAGAGGGCGCAGCTAAGGGACGCAAGCGAAAGGCGGCGCCGGGCATGGCGCCGCCTTCTTGCTGCGCTTACTCGATCTGGACGCGGTCGATCGCGGGGTCGGGCCGCTCGCCGAGGAACTCGACCCAGGCGTGGCGCACGCACGGGAAGACCACGGCGGCCTCGACGAGCTCCATGAACCCGGCGACGTTGTCGTCGAGGCGCTTGGCGAGCGGGTCGTCCACGAGTTTGCCGTCGTCGCCGAACGCGGCGTGCGCGGAGGCGAGCGAGAACATGTCGGGGTAGACGCGGGTCCCCAAGTGCTCCAGGGGGACGCGCAGCGCCCACAGGCCGCGGTTGCCTCCGGCCATCGAGGGCGAGGCGGACATGATGAGCGCCTGGCGCTGGTGGAGCGGCTGCGGGCGCATCCGCGAGATCCAGTCGATGAGGTTCTTCACCGAGCCGGGCACTGAGGCGTTGTACTCGGGGCAGGCCAGGATGAACGCGTCGTTGGCCTCCAGGCGCTCTTTGAACGCCTCGGCGCCTTCTGGGATGCCTTCGGCCGCTTCGAGGTCGCCGTCGTAGACGGGGACGGGGAAGTCGGTGATGCGGGCCCGGTCGGCGGTGCCGCCGTTGGTCTCCACCGCGGCGGCGGCGAGCGCCGCGAGCCGGGCGTTGAACGAGCCCTGCCGTCCCGATCCGGACATGACCAGGTATTTCATGGCCCTGATCTCGGCTGCCATCGGTCCTCCTCTGCTGGTCCTTCCGCAGGTGTAGCGGATCGGCGGGGGCGGTGCGGCGCGATCGGTGAAATCCGAGCCGGATTCTCGCTTCCGGCGCACTATGCGGGCATGGCAGTATTGCGACATCACCTTGCCGCCCGGCTAGTAGTGACCGTCCCCGATGCCAGGAGCGCACATGGATTTCCGTGAAGAGGCCGCCGCGATCGCACCCGAGCTGATCGCGCTGCGGCGCGAGCTGCACCAGATCCCCGAGCTCGGGCTGGACCTCCCGAAGACGCAGGCGGCCGTGCTCGCGGCGCTGGAGGGCCTGCCGCTGGAGATCACGCTCGGGAAGACCTCGACGTCCGTCACGGCGGTCCTGCGCGGCGGGAACCCCGGCCCGGTCGTGCTGCTGCGCGGCGACATGGACGCGCTGCCCGTGACCGAGGAGACGGGTGTGGACTTCACGTCAGAGCACGTCGGCACGATGCACGCGTGCGGCCACGACATGCACACGGCCGGGCTCGTGGGCGCCGCGCGCCTCTTGAGCGCGCACCAGGCCGAGCTGCACGGCGACGTCGTGTTCATGTTCCAGCCGGGCGAGGAGGGCCAGGACGGCGCGGGCCACATGATCGCCGAGGGCGTGCTGGAGGCCGCCGGTCGCAAGGCCGATGCGGCCTACGGGCTGCACGTCATCTCGGACATGGTGCCGCGCGGGGTGTTCACGACGAAGCCGGGGCCGATGATGGCCGCTTCGTCGGGGCTGTTCGTGAACGTGGTCGGCAAGGGCGGGCACGGTTCGCGCCCGCACGCGACGCTCGACCCGATCCCGGTGGCGGCAGAGATCGTCACGGCGCTGCAGACGCTCGTGACCCGCCGCTTCTCGACGTTCGAGCCGATCGTGATCACCGTCGGCACCTTCCACGCCGGGACGCGGCACAACATCATCCCGGACAACGCGAAGTTCGAGGCGACGGTGCGGACGTTCTCCGCTGAGGCCCTCGACCAGGTCGAGAAGGAGTCCGTGAAGCTCGCGGAGGACATCGCGGCGGCGCACGGGCTGACGGCCGAGGTGCGGTTCGACCGCGAGTACCCGGCGACGGTGAACCACGCCGACGAGGCGGCGTTCGTGGAGTCGACGGTGAAGGACCTGTTCGGCGAGGAGCGGTACACGGAGATGCCGTTCCCGGTGATGGGTTCGGAGGACTTCTCGCGGGTGCTGGAGAACGTGCCGGGCAGCTACATGTTCTACGGCGCGACCATCCAGGACGACCCGGCCGACGGCGCCTCCAACCACTCCCCCAGGGCCGCGTTCGACGACGCCGTCCTCGCGGACGGCTCGGCGCTCCTCGCGGAGCTGGCGGTCAGGCGCATGGCGCGCGGGTAGCCGCAGCGCCGCGACACGTCCGCTGAGTGACCGATCGGAGCCGTCCAGACCCGGCAGCGGGTCTGGACGGCCTCACTCCTTACGGCTCGATGCGGACGAGTTCGCCGATCTCCAGTGCGGCCCATACCGATCCGTCGGGGGCGATCGCGATGCCGTGGGGCTCACTGGCTTCGACCGGGAGGTCGTGGCCGGTGGCCTTGCCGTCTGCGTCCACGTGGCCGATGCGGTTGCCGCCCCACTCGGTGAACCAGCAGCCGCCTGCGGCGTCGGCGACCACCGCGTGGGGTTTCGCGCCCTCGCTCAACGCATGGGCGGTGACCGTGCCGTCCTGGTCGATGCGGCCGAGCCGGTCGCCCATGATGTCGGCGAACCAGACGCCGCTAGCTCCGGCCGCGATGCCGACCGGCGCGACGCCTTGCAGCGCAAGCGGGATCACCGTCACCGTGCCGTCCGCGCCGACGCGCCCGACCGAGGCGGCGGCGTTGAGCGTGAACCAGAGGCCGCCGTCGGGCGCGGCCGCGATGGCTGAGGCGAAGCCGCCCTTGTGCGGGATCGCGAACCGCGTCAGCTCGCCGTCCGGGCCGACCCGGCCGATGTGGTCGGTCGCGGTCTCGGTGAACCACACCGCGCCCGTGCCGTCGACCGCGATGCCGTACGGCCCCGCCCCCTTCGGCAACCGGATCTCGCTGAGGTCGCCGTCGGCGCTGATGCGGCCGATCGCGTCGGCCTTGTACTGGGTGAACCATGCGGCGCCGTCGGCGCCGACGGCGATGACCGTGGGCTGCGACCCTGCCGCGAGGTCCCAGTAGTCCGGCGCCCCGCCGCCGGGGGCGATGCGCCCGACCCGGGCGCCTTCGGCGACGGTGAACCAGGCGGTCCCGTCCGCTGCGAAGGCGATCCCGTACGCGCCCTTTGCGACTGCCACAGTTTCCATCAGACGATCCCCTCCCGATTTCACTCCGTACGCCGTACAACATTAGTGGGCGTGAGAAAGCGGTCGGCGGGGCACCCCTTGCGCCCCGCCGACCGCCGCAGAGGCCGGTTCCCTCTTGCCGCGCTAGGCGGCGCCGGCCAGGGCGAAGATCAGGCTGGCGCCCGCGAAGCCCATGAGGCCGATGGTGGTCTCCATCACGGTCCATGTCTTGAGCGTGGTCTTGACGTCCATGTTCAGGAAGCGGCCCACGAGCCAGAACCCGGAGTCGTTGACGTGGCTGATCATGACTGAACCGGCGGACATCGCGAGCACGATCGCGGCCAGCTCGACCGCGTTGTAGCCGTTCCCGGCCACGATCGGCTGCACCAGGCCCGCGGCCGTCGTCAGCGCCACGGTCGCCGAACCCTGGGCGACGCGCAACGCGGTCGCGATGAGGAAGGCCGCCACGATCACCGGCAGGCCGATGTCGGACAGCGCGCCCGAGAGCGCGTCGCCGATGCCGCTGGCGCGCAGCACGCCGCCGAACATGCCGCCAGCGCCGGTGATCAGGATGATCGCGCAGACCGGGGCGAGCGCCTTGTCGAGCAGGTCCTCGACCCAGGCGCGGGTGCGCCCGCGCCGCTGGCCGAGCACATAGGACGCCACGAACACGGTGACCAGCAGCGCGATCGGCGTGGAACCGAGCGCCCGCGCCACGTTGAACCAGGTCGCGTCCGCGTCGACCCACCCGGCCGAGCCGGCGGTGTTGAGGCCCGTGTCGAAGAAGATCATCACCAGCGGCAGGAGCAGCAGCAGGATCACCGCGCTGGCCCGGGGCGGGTTCTTGACGTCCTCGGCCTGCGGGCCGCCGGAGATCACGTCCGGGACGGGCAGCACGATGCGCTTGCCGGCCCACAGGCCGAACAGGTAGCTCGTGACGTACCAGGTGGGGACCGCGACCAGGAGGCCGAGCGCGACCACGAGGCCGACGTCCGCGCCGAGCAGCGTGCTCGCCGCGACCGGGCCCGGGTGCGGCGGCACGTAGATGTGCATGACCGAGAACGCGCCCGCCGCGGGCAGCGCGTACTTCAGGACGCCGCCGCCCAGGCGCCGCGCCACCGCGAAGATGATGGGCAGCATGACGACGAGCCCGGCGTCGAAGAAGATCGGGAACCCGAAGATCAGGGAGGCCACGCCCAGCGCGAGCGGGGCGCGCTTCTCGCCGAACTTGTCGATGAGCATGTCCGTCAGCGCCTTCGCGCCGCCGGAGACCTCGACGAGGCGGCCGAGCATCGCGCCGAGCCCGACGAGCAGGGCGACGCTCGCGAGTGTCGCGCCGAAGCCGCTCGTGAGCGTCGGGATGAGGTACTGGGCCGGGATGCCGGTGGCGAACGCGGTCAGCGCCGAGACGGTGACCAGCGCCAGGAACGCGTGCACGCGCAGCCAGATGATGAGTACGAGCAGGAGCGCGACGGCTCCCGCGGCGATCCCCAGGAGCGGGCCTGCTCCGAGGGTCTGGGTCCATTCCATTTCCATGGCGGGGGAAAGCTCCTTTGCTTTACGGGTGGGATCGCGCCGGGGGCGCTAGCGGTCGAGGTCCGCGCAGACGCGGTCGGCGATCGCTTCGGGGGCGGCGGTGACGTCGACGGTGATGCCGTCCTCGTCGGCGCCGAGGGGTTCGAGGGCGGCGAACTGGGAGTCGAGCAGGCTGGGCGGCATGAAGTGCCCGCTGCGGTGGGAGAGTCGCTCGCCGATGACCTCGCGGGAGCCGCTGAGGTGAACGAAGCGGACGCGGGCGGTCGCGCCGCGCAGGAGGTCCCGGTAGGAGCGCTTGAGCGCCGAGCAGGTCACGACGGTGCCGCGGCCTTCCGCGTCGTGCTCGCTGATCCAGTCCCGCAGCGCCAGGAGCCAGGGCTCCCGGTCGGCGTCGGTGAGCGGGACGCCCGCGCTCATCTTGGCGATGTTCGCCGCGGGGTGGAAGTCGTCGGCTTCGGCCATGGGCGCGCCGAGCCGGTCGGCCAGCAGCCGCGCGACGGTGCTCTTGCCCGAGCCCGAGACTCCCATGACCACCAGGCAGGTCGTCGTCACGGAACCCCTCCTCTTCGAAAGGTAATACTTAATGAGCGGAAAGGTAACATCAATTGAACCGCGATGCAACCGCGACCCGTATAGGATTCGGGCATGGGCGACAGTCACGGGGATACGGCACACCGGCACCACCGGTGGCAGCGGCGCGGAGCGACGGCATGATCGAGCGCCCGAACCAGACCGGCACCGGCCTCCACGACCCCATCCTCGAAAAACTCGGCATGGAGATCGCCTCCGGTGAACTCCCCACCGGCCACGTCCTCACCCTCGACGGCATCCAGGAGCGCTTCGGCGTCTCCCGCACCGTCGCCCGCGAGGCCATGCGCATCCTCGAATCCATGGGCCTCGTCCAGTCCCGCCGCCGCGTCGGCATCACCGTCCGCCCCATCGCCGACTGGAACGTCTTCGACCCCAAGGTCATCTGGTGGCGCCTCTCCGGCCCCGCCCGCGGCGCCCAGCTGCGCACCCTCACCGAACTGCGCATCGCCGTCGAACCCCTCGCCGCCGGAGCCGCCGCCCGCGCCGCGACCCCCACCCAGCGCGCCCGCGTCGTCGAACTCGCCGCGACGCTGCGCCGCCTCGGCGAGGCCGCCGAACTCACCGAGTTCATGGAGCGAGACGTTGAATTTCACGCGCTCCTGTTGCAGGCCAGCGGCAACGAGATGTTCGCGGCGCTGGCCGACGTGATCGCCGCGGTCCTGCGCGGCCGCACCCAGCTCGGGCTCATGCCGCACAAGCCGGTGCCCGAGGCCATGGACCTGCATGATGCCGTGGCGGCGGCGGTAGCGGGCGGCCGCTCCGCCGAGGCCGAAGCCTCGATGCGCGCCCTCCTAGCCGAGGTCCGCACCGCAATGCTCCCGGGCTTAGCCGCTCGCGGGTCGGCTATAGGGCATGCCCCTTCCCACCCGCATCCACCTCCGACCACCGGTGTAAATACGACGACTCTCCCACACGGGTCCGACACTCGCGGCCAACGCGATTCGGTTTCGCGACCGCCCCCGGGCGGCGTGATCTTGGTCGTGCGCACCGCCACACTCGGCCGTGTGCAACTTGCAGTGGTACATCACGCGTCACATACCCAGAAAGGTATTCACGACACCCTTACGACAAGCCGCATAGCAAGCAGCAGAAGGAAACCACAGCAATCCCCTGTGGCGCATGCGCCCCACCCAGGCGCTCCGTCCGCGTCCGACCGGACCGTATTTGGCCCGCGACACGGCGTTTCGCCTGGTCTGACCAGTGGGGCACGGTCAGTAACCGCATAGCATGTGCCACAACACCGCCCCGGCCCACAAGGCCGCGACACCACCGCAGATCGGACCCGCCATGCTCGAGTTCGCACCAGTGCGATTGCCGCACTACGACGGCCAAGGCCCGCACTCGCTCCTGGCCGATGTCGCCGCCTGGGCCGGCTCCGAGCCGATGCACCGCCTCGTCGCGCTCTTCGGCGGGAAGCTCCCGGGCACCGGCACCGCCGAAGACCTCGCCTACCTCGAGGCCTTCTCCGCCGACCACTGGGATTTCCGCGCCGGGCGCGAACGCCACGAGACCGCGCCCCAGCCGCTCGCCCCCGAGCACGAGCGCGCCGCCGTCCGCGCGGCCCTCGCCCTCGGCCTCGGCGCCGAAGCGCGGCCGCGCCTCGCCCACTACACGCACGTGCTGGTCCTCGGCGGTCTCGTCGCCTCCTGCGTCTTCCGCACCCGATTCGCCGCCGAGCTCCTCGCGAACGGCACCAACGCCGACAACGTCACCGGCGTCGGCGGCTTCCGCCCCCTCGGCGGCCCCGACCTCGAATCGGCCGTCCTCAGCGGCCTCGACTGCGGCGCCTACGAAGTGGACGCCATCGAAGCGAGCCTCAAGCACGCCTTCAACATCGGCGGCGAGCCGCGCATCGACGAAGGCGGCGACCCGCGCCTGGACCCCGGCCGCTCCTGGAAGGTCGCGACCTACACCGCCGGGCCGGTCACCGTCCGGGCCGTCGCCGCGCCCTCGTCCCAGCCCGGCCGCCGCCGCGCCGACACCGTCGACACCTGCCGCTTCTGGGCCGACCGGGTCGTCGACCTCGCGCCCGGCGACAGCGTCCTCGTCGTCACCTCCGCGCCCTACACGGCGTTCCAGCACTGCGACGCCATCACCCACATGGGACTCCCCTACGGCTGCACCGTCGACACCGTCGGCGTCGACCCGGCCACCCTCCCCGAGCCCCACTTCCGCAAGCAGCACACCGCGAGCGGCTACCTCCAGGAGGTCCGCTCGGCCATCCGCTCCATGCGGCGGCTCTACCACACCGCGTACGCCACGGCCCAGACGCCGATGCGCGCCGTCGAGTCCGCGGCGGGCCGCCGTTTAACGCCGCCGCGCCGCGTCAACCGCCGCCGCGCTTGAACTTCCACCCCGAAAACCTCGACGCCGATATATATCAATTAAGCGCCTCCAGAGACACAGTGGAGCCGGACCGTGCGGGTACGGTCCGGCTCCACTGCCTTCAGGGGATGCAGCGCCCTGCTCAGCCGCCGTTGGCGAGGAACCTCGTGTAGGCGGGGATGGTGAGGAACGTCGGGTACGTCTCGCCCAGCGCGCACTCGGCGAAGACCGAGAGCGCGTCGTCGAAGCGGTCGCCCTCGAACCGCTCCATGCGGGCGAACTCGTCCTTGAGCAGCCGGTCGACCCAGCCGTGCGTCACGACCCGGCCGTCACCCGTCTTGGCCTCGGCGTTGATCCACTGCCAGATCTGCGAGCGCGAGATCTCGGCCGTCGCGGCGTCCTCCATCAGGTTGTTGATGGCCGCCGCGCCGACCCCGCGCAGCCACGACTCGATGTACCGCACCCCGACTTCGAGGTTCTTGCGGATGCCGGCCTCGGTGATCTCGCCGGGCGTCGCGGCCACGTCGAGCAGGGCCGCGGCGTTCGGCACGACGTCCTCGCGCTGCTTGTCGATCTGGTTCGGCAGCCCGCCCAGGGTCTCGTCGAAGACCGCCATCGCGACCGGGACGAGGTCGGGGTGGGCCACCCAGGAGCCGTCGAAGCCGTCGTCGGCCTCGCGGTTCTTGTCGGCCCGCACCTTCTCCAGCGCGATCGCGTTCGCCTCGGGGTCCTTGCGGCTGGGGATGAACGCGGCCATGCCGCCGATCGCGGATGCGCTGCGCCGGTGGCAGGTGCGCACGAGCAGTTCGGTGTAGGCGCGCATGAACGGCGCGGTCATGGTCACCTGGTCGCGGTCGGGAAGCACGAAGCGGGGTCCCCGCTCGCGGAAGTTCTTGATGACCGAGAAGATGTAGTCCCAGCGTCCGGCGTTGAGCCCGGACGAGTGGTGGCGCAGTTCGTAGAGGATCTCCTCCATCTCGAACGCGGCGGTGATGGTCTCGATGAGCACGGTGGCGCGGATGGTCCCCTGCGGCAGGCCGAGGAGGTCCTGGGCCATGACGAACACGTCGTTCCACAGCCGCGCCTCGAGGTGCGACTCGAGTTTCGGCAGGTAGAAGTACGGTCCGCGGCCGAGCTCGATGAGCCGGTGCGCGTTGTGGAAGAAGTACAGCCCGAAGTCCACTAGGGACCCGGCGACGGGGACGCCGTCGACCCTGACGTGCAGCTCGGCGAGGTGCCAGCCGCGCGGGCGAACCATGATCGTGGGCAGGTCCGTCAGGGTCTCGCCCTTGAGGCGGTACTCCTTGCCCTGAGGGCTGGTGAAGTCGATGCGCCGCTCGATGGCGTCGCGCAGGTTCACCTGCGCGTCGACCACGTTGTGCCAGTTGGGGGTCGAGGAGTCCTCGAGGTCGGCCATCCAGCACTTCGCGCCCGAGTTGAGGGCGTTGATCGTCATCTTCCGGTCGCAGGGGCCGGTGATCTCGACGCGCCGGTCCTCCAGGCCCGGGGCGAGGGTGGCGACGCTCCAGGAGAAGTCCTCCCGCACGTCCTCGGTCTCCTTGAGGAAGCCGGGGTCGGCGCCGTTGGCGATCTTGGTGCGGCGCTCCTGCCGCAGTTGCAGCAGTTCCTGCCTGCGGGGCGCGAAGGCCCGGTGGAGGGCGGCGACGAACGCCAGCGCCTCGGGGGTCAGGATCTCGTCCTGGCGGTCGACGGCGGGCCCGTTGACCGCGATCCCTGAGTCAGAGCGGGTCTCGGCTTGAGTAACCACGTGGTTCTCCTTGTGTGGCGGGTGGAGCCCAGCAGTACGGGCTCCACCCTCTCGGACAGGTCGCAGGGCAGCTAATGGAATTGTCCCGCTTCGGTGGAGCCCGCGAGCGCGAGCGTCTCACTTTGCGGGTTGAGGGCGGCGGTGACGCGGTCGAAGTAGCCGGTGCCGACCTCCCGCTGGTGCTTGGTGGCGGTGTACCCGCGCTCCTCGGAGTCGAACTCGCGTTCCTGGAGTTCCACGTAGGCGGTCATGCCGTCGCGGGCGTAGCCGTGGGCGAGGTCGAACATGGAGTGGTTGAGCGCGTGGAAGCCCGCCAGGGTGATGAACTGGAAGGTGAAGCCCATGGAGCCGAGTTCGCGCTGGAACTTGGCGATCGTGTCGTCGTCCAGGTGGCGCTTCCAGTTGAAGGACGGCGAGCAATTGTAGGCGAGCATCTGGTCGGGGTGCTCGGCCTTGACGGCTTCGGCGAACGTGCGGGCGGCTTCGAGGTCGGGCGTGCCGGTCTCCATCCACAGGAGGTCCGCGTAGGGCGCGTAGGCGATGGCGCGGGCGATGCACGGTTCGATGCCGTTCTGCACCCGGTAATAGCCTTCGGCGGTGCGGTCGCCGGTGAGGAACCGGTGGTCGCGTTCGTCCACGTCGGAGGTCAGCAGTGTGGCGGCCTCGGCGTCGGTGCGGGCGATGATGAGCGTGGGGGTGTTCTCCACGTCAGCGGCGAGCCTGGCCGCATTCAGTGTCCGCAGGTGCTGGGAGGTCGGAATCAGGACCTTGCCGCCGAGGTGGCCGCACTTCTTCTCGGAGGCGAGCTGGTCCTCCCAGTGCACGGCCGCGGCGCCGGCGCCGATCATGGCCTTCATGAGCTCGAAGGCGTTGAGCGGGCCGCCGAACCCGGCTTCGGCGTCGGCGACGATGGGCACGAGCCAGTCTTCGACGGACCGGATGCCCTCGGAGGCCTCGATCTGGTCGGCGCGCATCAGGGCGTTGTTGATGCGGCGCACGACCTGCGGGACCGAGTTCGCGGGGTAGAGCGACTGGTCCGGGTAGGTCTGGGCGGCGAGGTTGGCGTCGGCGGCGACCTGCCAGCCGGAGAGGTAGATGGCGTGGAGGCCGGCCTTGACCTGTTCGACGGCCTGGCCGCCGGTCATCGCGCCGAGCGCGTGGGTGTACCCGCCGGTGGCGGCGTCCTCGGTGAGCCGGGACCAGAGGCGCTCGGCGCCGCGGCGGGCGAGGGTGTGCTCTTCGGTGACGCGGCCGCGCAGGCGGACCACGTCGGCGGGGGTGTAGTCGCGCACCGTGCGCGCCCAGCGCGGATCGGAGGCCCATTCGAGGGCCAGCCGTTCGGCGGCGAGGCTCGTGTCGTTCGCTTCGCGGTTGGTGTCGTTCATCGTCGGCTCCGAGTCTTCGGGGCCGCAGGCGCGGCCGTTACTTGCAGGTAACAACAATCTTTCATTTGCCGCCACGCCTGAGTAGCCGTTCCGGGTGGAAAGATCGGCAGTTCTTCGCAATACTGGGGAAATGACGAACCTGCCTGGACGCAGCGCCGCGCCCGAGCCCGCCGCCGAAACCGCCGCGCACCGCCCCTGGGGCGCCGCCGAGGCCGCTGAGCTGGCCGCCGACGACATCACCGTGGACCTCATCAGCCTCGGCAAGCAGATCAGGCACTTGCGCAAGCAGCGCGAAATGAGCCTCGACGACCTCGGCGCGGCCGTCGGCTCGGCCGCTTCGCAGCTCTCGCTCATCGAGAACGGCAAGAAAGAACCGAAGCTCTCGATGCTGCGGGCCCTGGCCCGCGCGCTCGGGGTCTCCTCGGACGAACTGCTCGGCGCCGAGCCGCCCAACCGCCGCGTCGCCCTGGAGATCGCGCTCGAACGCGCCCAGCGCAGCGCCCAGTACCAGGCGCTCGGCCTCCCGAACGTCAAGCCCTCGGGGCGCACGCCCACCGAGATCCTCGAAGCGCTCGTCGGCCTCCACCGGGAGGTCGAACGCCAGGTCAACCTGCACACCGCGACCCCGGAGGAGGCCCGGCGGGCCAACACCGAGCTGCGGCGGCGGATGCGGGACAAGGACAACTACTTCGGCGACATCGAGGCCGAGGCCCGCACGCTCCTCAACGGCGTCGACTATTCGGGCGGCCCGCTCTCGCAGCACCAGATCGCCGACCTCGCCGCCTACCTGCGGTTCACGCTCCACCACGTGGACGACCTGCCGCACTCGACCCGCTCGGTCACCGACCTCAAGCACCGCCGGATCTACCTGACGCAGGTCGGCACCGGCTCCCACGACCCGCGCACGGTGCTGCTCCAGGCCCTCGCGAGCCACGTCTTGCAGCACGACGTGCCGCGCACGTACCTGGAGTTCCTGGGCCAGCGCGTCGCGACGAACTACCTGGCTGCCGCGCTGCTCATCCCGGAGTCAAGCGCGGTCGCGTTCCTACGCCAGAAGATGACGGGCAAGGAGATGGCCGTCGAGGACCTGAGGGACAACTTCGCCGTCTCCTACGAGGCGGCGGCGCACCGCTTCACGAACTTGGCAACGCACCACCTGGGCATTCGCACCCATTTCCAGAAGGTTCACAAGTCCGGGATCATCTTCAAGGCCTACGAGAACGACGACGTGGCGTTCCCGGCGGACCCGACCGGCGCGATCGAGGGCCAGCCGATCTGCCGCTACTGGACGAGCCGCCAGGTCTTCGACGTGCCGGACAAGTTCAACGCCTTCAACCAGTACACGGACACGGCGACGGGCACCTACTGGTGCACCGCCCGCACCGAGCGCAGCGCCGACGGGCTGTTCTCGCTCAGCATCGGCGTGCCGTACGAGTCCGCGAAGTGGTTCCGCGGCAAGGAGACCAAGGCCCGCTCGGTGTCGAAGTGCCCGGACCCGGACTGCTGCCGCAACCCCCCGCGCGCCCTCGCCGACGCCTGGGCCGGCCAGGTCTGGCCCACCGCCCGCGCCGCCAGCTCCCAACTCGCCGCCATGCCCCTCGGCTCTTTCCCCGGCGTCGACGAGACCGAGGTGTACCAGTTCCTGGAACGCCACTCGAAGCGTTAGGAAAAGGGTTTCCTGCCGATGGCAGACTGGGCTGCATGGCTCCCTCCCCGGATCGCATCGCCCTGGTCTCCGACATCCACGGCAATCTCACCGCGCTCGAAGCGGTCCTCGCCGACATCGACGCCCGCGGTATCACGCGGATCTTCAACCTCGGCGACACGATCGGCAAGGGCCCGCGCGGCGCCGAGTGCGTGGACCTCTCCCGCGAGCGCTGCGAGGTCCACGTCCAGGGCAACTGGGAGGCCATGATGTGCGCCCCCGACCGCGTGCCCGAGGGCGACCCGTTCGACTGGTGGCACGACCAGCTCGGCGAGGGCCGCCGCAAATGGCTCTGGGACCTCCCCTTCAGCCACGACTTCCGCATGAGCGGCAAGAACATCCGCATCTTCCACGCCTCCGCGAAAGGCATCTTCCACCGTGTGCACTGCGACCACGACGAGGCCGAGTTCCTCGGCATGTTCGCCAACACCGAGGCCACAGGGGACGGACCCGTGCCCGACGTCGTCGCCTACGGCGATATCCACGACCCGTACCTGGAGAACGACCTCGGCCGCACCCTCCTCAACGTCGGCAGCGTCGGCAACTGCCTCGGCGACCCGGTGCCCTCCTACGTGATCCTCGAAGGCGCCTACGGCGCAACGGAACCGGCCCCGTTCTCGGTCCAGTTCGTGCGCGTCCCCTACGACGTCGACGCCGAGCTGGCCGTCACCCATGCACTCGCGATGCCCTCGGCCGAGTACTGGGAGGGCGAGCTCCGCACCGGCCTGTACCGGGCCGCCCAGAAGGCGGGCCTCACGGCGGTCTACCACCGGCACCGCAACTGCGCCTTACCCGTGGCGCCTGACCGCGCTCACTTCAGGTCGGCGAAGAACGCCCGCACGTCTGCCGTGAAGGCCTCCGGCTGCTCGGCCGCGAAGAAGTGGCCGCCCCGCTCGGTCTCGGTCCAGCGCACCACATTGTGGTCGCGCTCGGCCCAAGGCCGCACCGTCACGTCGTGCCCCGACACCAGCACCCCGGTCGGCACGGTGCCGCGCACCGGCGCCCAACCGCCGCCCGCCTCGGAACCGCCCCAGTCCCCAGCGGCCTCGGTGTCCGATTCGCCTGCGCCCCAGGCCGCACCGGCATCAGCGCCCTCATCCTCGGCCCACTCCTGGCTCCAGGTCGCGCCGCTCACGAACTCGTAGTAGAACTGCGCGGCCGAACCGGCCGTCCCCGTGAACCAGTACAGGCTCACGAACGCGAGCAGCCGGTCCCGCTCGAACGCCGCCTCGCCTTCCGGCGCGTCCGTCCAGTCGACGAACTTCTCGGCCATCCACGCCAGCTGCCCCACCGGCGAGTCGTTCAGCGCGAACGCGAGCGTCTGCGGGCTCTTCCCCTGGATCTGCAGGTACCCGTCGTTGAACGCCTGCATCGTCTTCCACCGCAGCCGGTCGGCCTCGCCCAGCCCGTCCATCTCCCCCTCGGCGCCCACAGGGAAGGTCAGCATCGCGTTGACGTGCACGCCGATCACCCGCTCGGGCTCGAGCTTGCCCATCTCAGGCGCGACCCAGCCGCCGATGTCGCCGCCCTGCACCCCGTACCGCTCGTAGCCGAGCCCGTTCATCAACGCGCCGAACGCCTTCGCGATGCGCTCGGTGTTCCAGCCCGGCCCGCTCAGCGGGGTCGAGAACCCGAAGCCCGGCACGGACGGGATGACCAGGTGGAAGGCCCGGGCCGGGTCCCCGCCGTGCGAGCGCGGGTCGCTCAGCGGCCCGATGACGTCGAGGAAGTCGGCGAAGGTGCTGGGCCAGCCGTGGACGAGCAGCAGCGGCACCGCGTCGGCTTCAGGGGACCGCACGTGGAGGAAGTGGATGGTCTGGCCGTCGATCTCGGTGGTGTACTGCGGGTGCTCGTTCAAGAGCGCTTCCTGTGCGCGCCAGTCGAACCCGTCGCGCCAGCGCTCGGCGAGCCCGCGCAGGTAGTCGCCCGGGACGCCGCGCGTCCAGCCCGCACCGGGGACTTCGGAGGCCCAGCGGGTCCGGGCGAGCCGCTCGGTCAGGTCGTCGATCGCGGCCTGCGGGATGTCGATGCGGAAGGGGCTGATTTCGATGTCGTGTTCCATGTCCGCAACGTTAGGAGCCGTATAGGTCAACTACTGTCCTATACGGCTGCGAGAATCAAAACATGTTGGAGACCTCCGCGCGGCTGCTGCGCCTGCTGTCCTTCCTCCAGACCCCGCGCGAGTGGAGCGGCACCGAACTCGCCGAGCGCCTGGAGGTCAGCCCGCGCACGATCCGGCGCGACGTCGACCGGCTCCGCGAGCTCGGCTACCCGGTCGCCGCGACCCGGGGCGGCGCGGGCGGGTACCGGCTCGGCGCGGGCGCGAAGCTGCCGCCGCTGCTCCTGGACGACGAGGAGGCCGTCGCGATCGCCGTCTCGTTGCGCAGCGCCGCATCGGGAACGGTCACCGGCCTCCAGGACACGGCCCGCCGGGCGCTGTCCAAACTGGAGCAGGTGCTGCCGCCGCGCCTGCGCGGCCCGGTGCGCGCGATCGAGGCCGCCACCGTCACTTTCCTCGACCGCGAGGGCCCGACCGTCGCCCCCGAGACCCTCGCCGCCCTCGCGACCGCCTGCCGCGACCGCCAGTCCCTGCGCTTCGACTACACCGCGCACGACGGCTCCCGCTCCTACCGGCGCACCGAGCCGCTGCGCATCGTCTCCTGGGACGAGCGCTGGTATCTCGTCGCCTTCGACCTCGACCGCGCCGACTGGCGGACCTTCCGCGTCGACCGGATCGAGCCCCGCGAACCCACGGGCCCGGGTTTCCCCGCCCGCGAGGAACCGGACGGCGACCTGACCGCGTTCTTGACCCGTCAGTTCGGGGCGCTCTGGCCGGTGCGGGCGGTGTTCCGCGTCCACGCCCCGGCCGCGCAGGTCGCCCCCGGAATCTCCCCTGTGGACGGCATGGTCGAGGCCCTGGACGCCGACACGTGCCGTCTCACCCTCGGCGGCTCGGACCCGCTCGTGATCGCCGGGTTCCTCGGCATGCACGGCGTCGACTTCGAACTGCTCGAAGGGGACGAAGTGGCCGGAGCGCTCCGGGACCTGCGCGACCGCTGCGCCAACGCCCTGGTCAACCGCCCGATCGGGGACCCGGGCACTCCCGGCGGCGGTGCGATAATCACCGGATGACACCGACGTTCGTCCTCATCCACGGCTCCAACGCCAACTCCTTCACGTGGGCCCCGCTCCAGCGCGAACTCGCCCTCCTGGGCCACCGCTCCCTCGCGGTCGACCTGCCGGGCCACGGATTCGAGGCGGGCGTCCCGTCCGCGTTCCAGACCCAGGACGCGGCGGAACTGGCCGAGGCGCCGTCGAACCTCGCGGGCGTCGGACTCCAGGCGAACATCGACCACATGGTCGCGATCCTCAAGCGCGCCAAGGAGCACGGACCGGTCATCGCCGTCGCCCACAGCCGCGGCGGCGTCACCCTCACCGCCGTCGCGAACCGCCACCCCGAGCTGCTCGACCGGCTCGTGTACGCCTCGGCCTGGTGCTGCGTCGAGCACACCCCGGGCCAGTACATGAAGCTCCCCGAGGCCGCGGGCTGCGTCCTCGACCGCCTCGCGGGCGTCGCCGCCGGGAACCCGGCCCGGCTCGGCGCGGTCCGCATGAACTGGCGCACCGCCGACCCGGTCCTCCTTGCGGCCCTGAAGGAGTCGATGCTCGCCGACGGCACCGACGACGAGTTCCGCGTGTTCCTCAGCACCCTCACCCCCGACGAGAGCCTGGACGCGGGCGGCCCCGACGACCTCGCGGACCCCGAGACCTGGGGGCGCCTCCCCCGCAGCTACATCCGGGTCACCCGCGACACGTCAATCCCCATCGAGCTGCAGGACCGCTTCATCAAGGAGGCCGACGCGCTCATCCCGGACAACACCTTCGACGTGCACACCCTCGACACGAGCCACGTCGGCTTCCTCGTCCGCCCCGAACGCGCCGCCGCGATCCTCGCCGGGATGGCCTGACACGGCCTGAGACGGCCCGTGGCACACCGCGTGCCAACTTCGGACCGGTCCGGCGGAGCAAAGGCCGCCGAACCGGTCTCGAATCCCAATAGGACACTGCAGCACCTGCTCAGCGCCGCGCTCGTACCCCGCCGAGCCGGAATGCGATCCCATACTGAGGCGGTACCGACCCTTCTCAAGGAGTGCCCATGCGCCTCACTGTCCAACGGTTCCTCCTCGCGATCGCGCTCGCCGTCTCCGCGATCCTCTTCATCCCCGCCCCCGCCCAGGCCGATGAGCCCCATATGGTCATCTGCTTCTGGACGGTCAACGAAGACGGCACCTGGGAACGCGTCTGCTACACCATCGAAGTGCCCGTCGCCGGTCCCCGCAAGTGGTGGCCGCCGGAGTGCTGGGTGTGCGCGCCCTCGTGGAACTTCGGGGACGACATCGTCAACCCGGCTGAGTTCCACGACCACCTCGGCAAGGGCCTGGCCCTGCTTTCCCAGTCAGCCCTCGAGAAAGACGAGAAGCTCGCCGCCCAGCTCCGCGAGGAAGCGGTGCGCGAGTTCTACACCGCCGCTGAAGTCCTCAAGGGATCGCAAGCGCCGTTCAAGGAGTTCGCCTGGATCGAGCCGGAAAGCGGCAAGGTCTACGCCGAGCCGCAGCCGCATCCGTGGCTGACAGCCGTAGGCACCGACCTCGAAGCCGGGGTCAAGCTGATGCAGGAAGCGGTGAACGACCCCTCGCCGCAACCGTGGATCGACGCCGCCATGAAGTCCTTCGACCAGGCGAACACGACCCTCACCGAAATCGCCGCCACCTAACGGCCCCCGCCAACCCGGCCGGGAGCCTCTCGGCTCCCGGCCGCCACCTCAGCGCCTCGGCCGGATCGTCAAGGCCTGGTTCGCATAGCCCACATGCCCGGTCTCGTCATGCAGCACGCTGCTCGTCACCCCGTGCCCCGCCGGGCCGAACACCACGGTCGTGTCGAGCCCGAGCCACTCACCGACCGGCTGCCGCAGCAGATGGATCGTCAAGTCCACGTTCGGGAACAGCCACTCATCGATGCTCTGCCGCACGCACAGCCCGTTCGCCGTGTCCACCAACCCGACCAGCCGCGCCAGGTCGCTCACCGGCTCGCCCCCGACCAGGTCCACACGCGACCTGATCCACGCCGCCGCCCGGCCCGGCTTCACCGCGCCGACCGAGCGCAGCTCCACCGAACCGATGTACCCGCCCGGCCAGACCTCCGCGAGGTCCAGCTCCTCCGACTCCGCCAGGCCCGGCAGCGGCTCGACCTCGCCGCCCGCCACGGCCGCCGTTTCCAGCGAGACCGACCGCCAGACCCGCGCGGCCACCGCGGCCCGGCCCGCCGAAGTCACGACGACCTCCAGCAGCTCGATCGTCCGCCCCGGCCGCGCCACCGACACCGCGACCTCGAACGGCTCGATCCCGAGCACGCCGAGAATGTCCACACTGACGCGGCTGATCGCCATCCCGTCCGGCCCGCGCTCCGCGCAGAACCGTTCCACCGCATGCACGATCAGGCCGTTCATCGGGCTGATGTGCTGCTCGCTCGTCGTCCACGCGCCGCCGGTCCACTCGGTCGGCCGGAACCGCCCCGCATCGATCCTCACGAAATACGCCGATTCCACGGTCATACCAGCACCCTTCCCATCACCGACTCGACCGCGCCCCGCACCGCCGCCTCGCTCGGGGCCTCCCCGGTCCGGTCGGCGAACAGCAGATGCGCGGTCCCCACGAGCATCGGCGCCAGCCACTCCGGCTCGGCGTCGGGGTCCACGCGCCCCAGTTCCCGTTCCGCCGCAAGGTAATCGCTGATCATCACGACCGCGTCGGTCAGCACCGGAACCCCCGCGGGCCAGGTCTCGCGCAGCCGCGCCCGCAGCCCGTCCCGGAACGTCACGAGCGCCACGATCCCCACCGCGACCGACCCGAAAACGGCGGTCAGTGCCTCAGCCAGGTTCCCGGTGACGGTGCCGGTCCCCGCCGCCTCGCGCAGCGCCGCGGCGCGCTCGTCCATCCGGTGCACGCGGTCGAGCACGAACTCGGCGAGGAAGTCGTCGAAGTCCGCGAAGTGGCGGTGCAGCACGCCCTTCGCGGTCCCGGCCTCGTCCGTGACGGCCCGACTGGTCAGCGCACTCGGACCGCCTTGCTGCAGCAGCCGGTCGGCGGCGTCGAAGAGCCGCTGCCGCGCATCGCCGATGGGCACCCCTGTGGGCATGGCCGTTCTCCTTGCAGCGCCGAAAGGTTGATTAGTGGGCAATCGCCCATTTATAGTGGGCGCATGGTCACTATACCGCCGCAGGACCGCGAGACACCAGCTTCCGACCCCACCGCCGCCGGGGCGAAGCCGCCGGCGATCGACGCGCTCGGCGGTAGGTTCACGATGGACTACTCCACAATGGTCGTCAAGGCGACCAGGGCAGCGTTAGTTGACCGGCTTCCTCTGGGGCTTCGGCCGCAGCAGGTGAATGCCGATGGCCAGCACCAGGATGAACGGAATGTCGGTCAGGAACTTGCTCCAGTACCGGTCGAGGTCGCCTAGCGCCTGGACTGCCATAAGCAGGCCGTGCACCAGGTTCGCCCACACCGTGAAGGTCAGGAACGAGGCGTATGCGACGGGGCGGCGCGCGGCCAGGAAGAAGAACACCGCCCACACGATGTAGATGGCGAACAGCATCGGCGGCACGTGCGCCGCGTGCCCGTGCCCGGCCTGCACGTCGTTCCAGATCAGCCAGTTCAGGGCGCCGCCGTCCTCGGCCAGCAGGGGCGATTCGACGGTGAAGCCCAGGAACAGCGGCACGAAGATGATCAGCGACAGCACGCCGTACACGCGCAGGAAGATCGAAAGGCCGCGATACCGGGTGGGCGGGGTCAGCGAGGTCGGAGCGGACAGGTCCGGGAGGGTCATGGTCGGGTTCCTTCGTCTGGATGGGGCGGCCGCCGCGCGGCGGCCGCCGGTTCAGACGTATAGATCCGGGCGGGCGGCGGGATTCATCGCCAGCGGCAGACCGAATTCCGCGACGAACCCGGCATCCATGAACACATTGATGCGACTGATCCCCGCCGCCCCGATCTCCAGGACGTGCACGCCGTGCGCGTGGTGCCGGCCGTCGTCCTCCAGCAGGTAGCTCGCAAAGGCCTTCTGCCCGTTGGCCTCGACTGGAATCAGACGGACGCGGCCGGGCGCAGTGAGCACCTTCGCAGCGAAGAACCCGGCCACCGCCGACCGACCCGCGAACCAGGTCGCCAGCGGCGGCATCTCCAGAGCGACGTCCTCCCGCAGCACCGCCGCCAGCGCGGCCGCGTCGGCGCTGTGGAACGCCGCGACGTACCGGTCCAGACGCGCCCGCACCGCCGGGTCCCCCGGTTCGGTCAGTTCGTCGGCAATGCCGGTGGCCTGCGACAGGCGGACCCTGGCGCGCTGCAGGAGGCTGTTGACCGCCGCGCGGCTGGTCTCGAGCACTTCAGCGACCTCGGCCGCTGGCAGCCCGAGCACGTCGCGCAGCAGCAGCACCGCGCGCTGCGAGGCGGGCAGCCACTGCAATGCGGCCACGAACGCCAGCCTGACGTGCGCCCTGGCGGCGGCCAGCTCCGCCGGATCGCCCGACGCGCGCGGCGCCGCGCCCGGGAACGGTTGCAGCCAACGCACTTCGGGCCTGCGCTCCAGCACCGAATCCGGGTCGGTCTCGGACGCGCCGAGGCCCGACGGGAGGACCCGCCGGGCTCCGCGCTCGATCGCCCGCAGGCATACGTTCGTGGCGATCCTGTAGAGCCACACCCGCAACGACGAGCGCCCTTCGAACCGGTCGTAGGACCGCCAGGCCCGCAGGTAGGTTTCCTGCACCAGGTCCTCGGCCTCATGGAACGACCCGAGCATCCGGTAGCAGTGCGCCAGCAGCTCCCGCCGGAACGGCTCGAACAGGCCCGCGAACTCCTCACCGGCGGTCACCGGCTCCACGACGATCGACATCCCAGCCTCCTCAGCGCGCGCACTTCAACACCGGTACAGACCCGGAATGCAGTCGAGAATCATCGGCGCCAGGCAGTGCGCCCGCTCACGCTGCGGTCATGGCGGCGGCCCGCGACCCGTTGTCAGCCTTAGGTGAGCTCGGTGTAGATCGCGCTCGGGTCGGCGGCGAGCAGCGGTTTGAAGTCGACGGTCACCCGATCCGCGAGGACCTCCATAACGCCGGACTCGATCCCGTCGAGGCCCGCGCGGACGATGTCGGCCGGGTCGCTCTTCGGGATGTCGAACCCGGCGATCATGTCGGTGTCGACCGAGCTGACATGCAGACCGGTCACCTGCGTCCCCTGCGCGGCGAGTTCGAGCCGGACGCCGTTCGTGAGGCTCCACGACGCGGCTTTCGATGCGGCGTAAGCGTGCCCGCGTCCAGGGGCGCGCCACGACAGGATCGAGAGGATGTTCAGGATCGCGCCGCCGCCGTTGGCCAAGAGGACGGGTGCGAAGGCGCGCACCATGTTCAGGGTCCCGAAGAAGTTGGTCTCGAACTCGTGGCGGATCGCTGAATCGTTGCCGGTGACCAGGTTCTCGAAGGTGGCGACGCCCGCGTTGTTGATCAGGATTGTGAGGTCGGAGGCAACGGACGCGGCGGCCGCGACTGAGGCCGGGTCGGTGATGTCGAGCTGGAGGGGTTCGACGCCTGGGATGTCGATGGATTCGGGGTTGCGGGCGGCGGCGTAGACCTTGGCAGCGCCGCGCTCGAGGGCCTGCTGGGCGAAGTGGCGGCCCATGCCGCGGTTGGCGCCTGTGACGAGGACGATTGCGTTGGTGAGCTTCATGCGACCTACGCTAAAACCTGACGTTGACGTCAGAGGCAAACAGTTGTGGCTGAGGACACAGGGAGTGCGGATGAGGATCGGGGATCTCGCTAAGGCGACGGGAGCCAGCGTCCGGGCGCTGCGGTACTACGAGGAGCAAGGCCTGCTGGAGGCGGAGCGCAGCCCGAGCGGCCAGCGCGTGTACACGGATCACTCGGTCGAGCGGGTGCGGTGGATCAGGTACCTGTTGGCGGCGGGCCTGCCGAGCCGGACGATCCTGCGCCTGCGGCCCTGCGACAGCCACGACGACATCACCGAGGAGCAGCGGGCGCTCGTGGCCGCCGAACGGGCGAGGCTCGACGAGCAGATCCGGAACCTGACCGAGGCCCGGGAGCGCATGGACGCCATGATGCGATTCGACCCTGGCGAGGTCAGCAGCGGCCTCCAGGATCGACAAACGGGCCGAGAGCCCACGGCTCACGGCCCGGTGAGTCAGTGAGGCTTAGGACGCGACGGCAGTCAGAAAGCCGCGCCAGTCGGCGGAGGAGGCGGAGAGGATCGGAGAACCCTCGCCAAGCTTCGAGTCGCGGACCTGGACCACGAGGTCGGCCTGCCGAGCTTCGACGCACTGATCGTTGGGGCCACCGGCGCTACGGCTCGACTTACGCCACTCCCGAGCCTCCACGCACTGCCCCTGGTCGTTGTTACCGCTACGGCTCGACTTCCGCCATTCGCTTGTCAGCATCTAGAAACGCTCCTAGCTCTATGCACCGCTGCAGGATGACCTTGAACATCGTACGCAAGTGGGCGATGGAGTCTCGATCCTCCACCCAGGCCCCGCCAGCGTAAGCGTCGAGGAAGGCGACCTCGAAGTCAACCGGGTTATCGAAGCCCATGAGCGTAAAGGTACCCAGGTCGGCCGGGCTCGGGCCCGCAGCGATCGGCAGTACGTAGATCCCGATATCGTGGCGGTCGATCATCCTCCGCAAGTGCTCCACCTGGCCTTCATAGCAAGGTAGATGTTTGATCCGGAGCAGCGCCTGCTCATTGACCACCACCCGCATCGCCGGTGGCTCCTCGACCTCGAAGACCGCTCGCTGTCGGCCGACCTTGTACTCGATGATCCGCTGAATGTCCTCGGGCGATTCGACGAACGGACTCGCATCAAGGTAGGCGCGCATGCATTCGATCGTCTGGAGCAGGCCCGTTACGAGGCCGTCTTCGTAGATGTCCAGACGGCAAGCGGCCGACTCGACGGTTGCGAAGGGCGAGGTCGTCCCGATCTGGCCCGGCTTCCGAAGTTGCTTGTAGCCAGAGGCCGCAGTGTCGTGCGTCTGCACCGCAAGGTCGAACAACTGCTCCGCCACTGCATCCGAGGCGCCGAGCCGCTTCGCGATGCCTTGAACTCGAGGCGGGTCATGTCTGACCGTCTTGCCGGTGAGCATTCGATCGAGCGTGTCTTTGTTTAGCGCAAGAAATCTCGCCCCTTCCCGAGTGGACTCGAAGTCATGCCTTGCGTAAAGCTCGTTCAGGGTCATGCGAATGACCCATGAGTCAAACCTCGGGTTCGATGACATGTCGGCCATGGTGGCATATAGCACTGTGGCTCACAACCCCTGCCCTTGCGCGCTGGCGCATTTCGGTGGCGCACAGTAGCCATCGTTTTGAGACACGCTTCCGCGCCGTCGTTGCCCGGCCGGGACACAGGCTCGCAACAAAGTTCGCTTCCCGCGTTGACCTGGGATTACGTTGGTTTTGTCGATGAGAGGAGAACCGACATGACCGACAAGTACCAATCTCGACAGTCACCTTCCCCGCTCTTGCGGGGGCACTTCAATGACGGCCACACGTCATTCGCGGTCTATGCGACCACCGTCCAAAACCCGGACGCTTTCCATGTGGCCGTGCACAACAACCCGGCGGACATCGTCCTGATCGTCTCCGGCATCGTCACCGGTCACCTCTACGCCACTTGGGGCGAGGGCTGGCGCGCCTTCGCACCCGAATGGAAGCTCTGGCTCAGGGAAGCCGCCTTCCAAGTCTTCTACAACGGCCACATCACCAACGGCCCCAAGGCCGGGAAGGTCCGGTTCTGCAATGGCTGAGACAACCTTCGCCGACCCGTCCGAACCCGGCTCCGAACCCGACCCGCGCGACGAAATCCGCGACGACGGGTGGCTCGGCGACTTCGTCCGCGAACCGGCGGTCTTCTCCGTCTTCCTCGAACTCGGTACCGCCGACCCGCTCGCAGTCTCGGAATACCGCATCACCTGCAACGACGGTGCGGGCCCCCGAGTCATCTGCCGCTTCTTCGACGAACCCGAACCGACACCCGGATGGTTCGGCGCCTGGCGGGGCGACCCCTGGTGCCCCTGGATCATCGAGCGCGCCCGTCGACTCATCCGCAAGCCCGAGAACACCTGAGGGAAAACCGTCATCGCGATACAGCGCTACGCCGGTGGGGCAGCTCACCCCACCGGCGCGCAAGTTTTCAAGCCGTTACGCGGTTCTAGCAATACCGTGGCAACCCACCCGTCAACCACCGGCAGCCACACCCCACCCAGAGGAGCACCGATGAAGGTCATACTCGCAGGATCGACCGGAGCGATCGGCCGCCCATTGCTGAAAGCCCTGCACGACAACGGTCACGAGACCACCGCCATCATCCGCAACCCCGCGAACCGCGGCCTTGTCGAAAGCCTCGGGGCCGTCCCCGTGGTCGCCGACGTCATGGACCGCGACGCACTCCTCAAAGCCCTCGACAGCCAGTCCGCCGACGCCGTCATGCACCAGGCCACCGCCCTCCGCGGCGCGAGTCCCCGGCTCAAGCCCGACGACCCGACGAACGCCTTGCGCACCAAGGGAACCGACAACCTGCTGGAAGCCGCCCAGGCAGTCGGCGCGAGCCGCTTCGTCGTGCAGTCCCTGGTCACCGGCTACGGCTACCGCGATCACGGACTCCGCCCCCTGACCGAGGACGACCCCTTCGGCATCCTCCGCGGCCACTACGCCGACCCGGTCGTCAAAGCGGCAGCCGAGGCCGAGCACCGGGCCTTCTCAGCCCCCGGCATCGAAGGCGTCGCCCTGCGCTACGGCATGTTCTACGGCCCCAACGCCTTCAGCGACCTCTTCGCCGACCTGATGCGCAAGCGCACCCCGGTGGCACCGCGCGGCGGCGGAGGCGTCGCCGCCTTCCTCCACATCGAAGACGCCGCGACAGCCGCCGTCGCGGCGCTCGAACACGGCCGGCCCGGCCACGCCTACAACATCGCCGACGAGAGCCCGAAGACCTGGGGCGAGTTCGCCAGCGCGGTCGCGCAGGCCCACGGCACGCCGCGCCCTGTGACGGCCCCGCGCTGGCTGCTCCGCGCGGTCGGCCCGTATCTCGAAGCGCTCATGGCGCAGACCTCGATGCGCATTGACACTGTCAAGGCCCGGACCGAGCTGGGCTGGAAGCCGCGGTACGCGTCGATCCACGCAGGGCTCGCGGCGCGGTTAGCCGGGCAGCGCAGCGGCCGGACGGTGAACCGTCCGGCCGCTGCGACTCGACTGTCCCTGCCGCTCAGGGGGTCCGGTTGACCGTGATGTCGAAGCGCTCCAGGACGCCGACCTTCACGTACTCGCTCTCGTCGTTGATGTAGTAGAGCGACATGGAGTCCTCGATCTCGTACTTCTGGTTCACAGGCGGGAACTCCTCGGCGCAGCCGCACTTGACCGGTTCGAGCACGAACGGGTCCGACACGAGTGTGACCACCGGTTCGCCGCCGCTCTCGGCGGTGACCGCCTCGAGGCCGGGCAGCGGCTCGGGCAGCTTGTAGACGTCGAAGCCCACGCCGGTCGGGAAGTCGAGCGTGACGGAGAACTGGTGGTCGCCCTCCATGCCCTCGGAGGGCCCACCGGGGCCGATCATGGCATCGACGTGCCCGAAGTGGCCGGGCGAAGAGGCCCGCTTGTGCAGGAACATGTTGTCGGCTTCGGCGATCTCGCCGTCGGGTTGGAGTCCGAGGTCCATGTCGCCTTTGAGTGCGCCGGTGCGGTAGATCGTGTTCTCGTCGGAGAGGCTGATCTGGGCGCCGAGGCCGGTCACTTTGACCTGCTTCCATTCGACCTCAAGCGTGGTCTCCGCAGCGGCCTCTGCGGTGCTGGCGGCGGATTCGACCGGTCCGGTGGGCGCCGCGACTGCGGCGGCGGCCGTCATGAGGACCGCGAGCGGCCCGGCGGTCGCGGCCAGCGCGACGCGGCGCATCCGCGAAGTGGCGGGGCTCGGCCGGTCGGATCGGTCGGTCTCGGTGGGTTCCATGATGCTCCTTGCTGGTGGCCTGGTCCGGCTGGTTCGGTACAGCGCTGCAGCTCTGCGGTGCTGCGGTGCTGGAGCGGCGCCGGGCGAGGTCGCCTGGCGCCGTTCGGCTTCCGCTACGGGACTCTAGGATTCACGCCGCCGATACGCCCGGATTCGGCAGAATCGCCCCGGCGTTCGCGGTCATATGCAACCCGGCTTCGCGGCCCGGCGATCGGGGATACTGGCGTCATGCGCGCCGGTCGTCTCGTCTCGATGCTGCTCCTGCTGCAACAGCGCGGGGGCATGACCGCCGAGGGTCTGGCCAGGGAACTCGGCGTCTCGGTCCGTACCGTGTACCGCGACGCGGAGGCCCTTGGCGCTGCTGGCATCCCGATCTACGGCGAGAGCGGCCATGCCGGGGGCTACCGGCTCCTTGACGGATATCGGACAAAGCTGACGGGCCTGACCGAGGGCGAGGCGGAGGCGCTGGCGCTGTCCGGGGTCCCGGCGGCGGCGACCGACCTCGGGCTGCAGACCGAGCTGGCCGCGCTCGAACTCAAGCTCTCGGCGGCGATGCCGAAGGCCCAGCGGGAGCGGGCCGAAGAGGCGAAGCGGCTGTTCCACCTCGACGTGGTGGGCTGGTTCCGGCGGGCCGAGCCGGTGCCGTTCCTGGCGCTGGTCGCGAACGCCGCGTGGGAGCGGCGGCGGCTGCAGGTGCGGTACTCGCGGTGGGCCGAGCCGAAGGTGGTCGAGCGCGAGCTGTGCCCGCTGGGATTGGTCCTCAAGAGCGGCCAATGGTATCTGGTGGCGACCGTGGGAGACGGCCCGGCGCGGATGTACAAGGTCACGAACCTGCTGGCGGCCAAGAAGACCGATCGCAGCTTCGATCGGCCGGAGGGCTTCGACCTGGCGGCGTGGTGGTCGCGCCAGCTCGAGGACTTCGACGCCCGCCGCTACCGGGGCGAGGCGCTGGTGCGGTTCTCTCCGGAGGCGGTCGCGAAGGCGCCGGACAACCTCGACGCCGACTCGGTCGCGGCCATCGGCGCGGGGACCCTCGATCCGGACGGCTGGACGGTCGCGACCGTCCCGATCGAGACCCACGCCCACGCGGCCGGAGAGCTCCTGCGCCTCGGCGGCCTCGAAGTCCTCGAACCCGAGTCCCTCCGTACCCTCATGCGGAAGCTCGCCCTCGAAGCGGCAGCCCTGCACGCCTGAGCAGGGTTGCCGCCGTCGCCGCGAACGCCACCGCGCTCACCGCTCCGAGCACATAGAACCCGTAGCGGATGTGCGCCGTGTCGGCCACCCAGGCGACCACCACGGTCATCGCCGCCGACAGCCCCAGGCCCACGGCGTTGATCGCGCCGAACATCCGCCCGGCCCGCCGCTCCGGCACCGCAGCGATCAGCAGCGACCGCAACCCGACCCGTGACAGTCCGATGAGGAAAGCGGCAGGCGGGATGCAGATCAGCAGCGCCGCAAGGTGGATCGGGAACACGAACGAGAACAGCGCGCACCCGAAGCCGCCGACGAGCGCCGTCCGCAACTCCCCGAAACGCGCACTCACCTTGGGGTAGAACGCGGCCGCGATACAGAACCCGAGTCCCGCCAGCGCGTCGACGAGCCCGTACACGCCCGCGCCGCGCCCGAAACCCTCGTAGACGAGGACGATCAGGGTGGTGTTGCTGACCATCGTCATGACCTGGCATGCCGCGTAGAGGAACCCGAGCCGCAGCAGCGGCGCGCCGCGCACGCCCTCGGGCTCGTCGGCCGTCTCGGCGGCGGCCGCCTCGCGGGGCGCGCGGCGCAGGGCCCACATGGCCAGCGCCGAGGCGAGGAACGTCGCGCCGTTGAACACGAACAGCGGTGTGGTGCCGACGAAGTGGATGAGGAACCCGCCGATGGAGGCGGCCAGGAGCGTGCCGAGCTGCAGCGCCATCTCGTAGTGGGCGCTGAAGCGGGCCACGCGCGCCGGGTGCACGCGTTCTTTGATGAGCGCGTTGCTCGCGGGCATGAACAGGGCCGCGAGGAGCGAGAGCGCGAACGCGGTCCCGTAGGCGACGAGGCCGGGGTCGCCGCCCGCGAGCATCCACACCGGCAGGACGAGCGCGGCGGCGGCGCTGGCGAGGTCGGCGGCGAGGCAGAGGGTGCGGCGGTCGAAGCGGTCGGCGACGGTGCCGAACCAGAGCGAGAGCAGCGCGGGCGGGATCGAGACGGCGATGAAGAGCCAGCCGACGGCGAGGGCGCTCTGCCCGGTGGTGAAGACGAGGACGGCGGCGGCGACGAGCTGGATGCCGTTGCCGAGGCTGGTGATGAACGTGGCGGGCAGCAGGAGCCGTTCGGCGCGGCCGGGCGGCGGGAGGGCGCGGGCGGTGTCCGGGCGCGGGGCGCGGGCGGTGATCGTCATGGGTGGCAGTGTGCGGGGCGTTCACTGACATCTGGTGTCAGTGAAATTATATGGCGTCGGTCACAGCGACGCGGGCATACGGCGGCGGGGGGGGGGGGGGGGGGGGGGGGGGGGGGGGGGGGGGGGGGGGGGGGGGGGGGGGGGGGGGGGGGGGGGGGGGGGGGGGGGGGGGGGGG
>NZ_JBVJHZ010000039.1:0-56064 GCF_055586545.1 Glycomyces sp. NPDC050141
TAGTGTGGGAAGGAAGAGGGTCTAAGGGGGCGGAGGAACCCACCCCCCAAGGAGGACAAAAAAAAAAAACCCCCCCCCCCCCCCCCCCCCCCCCGCCCCCCCCCCCCCCCCCCCCCCCCCCCCCGTCACCGGTCTCGTCAGCGTCGTGCCTGCAGGGTATCGGGGTCGGTGCGGTCGCGGATGAGGAAGAGCGCGGCGACCGCCAGCAGGGCGTACAGGAGCACCGAGGTCCCGGCGAGGGTGACGAGCGGGTCGGCGCCGCCGGCGGCGGCTTCGTCGATGCCGCCGGTCGCCAGGAACGTCGACGGGTCGGTGACGGCGTGGAGCAGCACGGGCCAGATCAGGAACCGCGTGGCGCGGAGGGTCAGGTACATGGCGACGCCGAACGCGAAGGTGAACCCCATCGTGGCGGCCACTGTGGTCAGCGGCTGCCCGGAGAGGAGGTTCGTGGCGTGCATCAGGGCGAACAGCAGCGAGGACAGCAGCATCACGGCGAGTTCGCCGTATCCGCGGCGGCGCAGCATGTGGATCACGATGCCTCGGGCCAGCACCTCCTCGGCGAAGCCGATGAGGAGCCCGGCGGCGTAGGTCATGGCGACGACGCCCGCGGTGTACCGGCTGTAGTCGGTGCCGAGGATCCGCAGGAGCGCGGCGAGCACCACGATCAGCGGTGCGATCCACATCCACGCCCGGCCGGGGACCGGCTGCCGTCCGAACAGGGGGCCGGCCCAGCCGAGGAGGGCGACCGTTCCGGCCAGCAGCGCCGATCCGACGAGGAGCGGGAGGAACAGGGCGAGGAACACGGTGGCGGTATCCGCGAACATGGTGTCGGCGATATGGTCGCCCCACAAGGCGCTCACGAGCAGGCCGGCGCCGCTGTAGAGCACGAGGTAGGCGGCGGTGAACGCGACGGCCCGCCACCAGCCGCCTCGTGCCATGAACGTCCGGAACCATCCTCGGTTCGTCTCGACGACCGCCATGCGCACCTCCGGTTCGGCGAGGGCGGCCGGACCGTCCTCGCTCCACAGTGTAGTCGCGCGGCGGCGCGCGGGCCTAGAAGAAGTCCCAGCGGGGGTGCGTGGTCTCGGGTTCGAGGGTCGCTTTGACGACGGCGCGCTTGCCGGTGCGGACGACGAGGCCTTCGGCGGTCTGCTCCCATTCGGGGCGTTCGGGTTCGCCGAAGAGGGCGACGTCTCTGATCTTGGCGGAGAGCAGTCCGGCCCCGGTGCCGAAGGAGCGGATCGTGTACGCGCCGTCGATCGGGTCGCCGAGGGGCACGGCGTAGCGGTGCTCGGCGCCGAGGTGGGAGCGGGAGGTGAAGCGGAAGTCGGCGCCGGTGAAGACGCGGTCGGCCGCGTCCACGAAGGAGCCCGCCTGGATCGTGGTGGGTCCTTCGCCGGAGACGGTCCAGGGGCGGGTGCCGTAGATCGCCTCGCCGTTGGTCTTGAGCCATTCGCCGAGGCCGAGGAGGAGTTCCCGCTCTTCGTCGGCGATGGTGCCGTCGGCCTTGGGGCCGATGTTGAGGAGGAGGACGCCGTTCTTGGCGACGACGTCGACGAGTTCGACGATGAGGTCGTCGGGGCTCTTGTAGTCGTGGTTCGGGATCCAAGACCAGGAGTTCTTGGACACGGAGGTGTCGTTCTGCCACACGAAGGGCCGGATCTCCCCCATGGCGCCGCGCTCGATGTCGTAGACCGCCGAGCCCTCGGCGAAGGCGTCCCACTTGTAGTTGATGACGACCTCGCGGCCCCATTCGGCGGCCCGGTTGTAGTAGTAGGCGCCGAGCTGGGCGAGGTAGGGCTTGAACGCGGGGTGCTCGATCCACCAGTCGAACCAGAGCACCTGGGGGCGGTACTTGTCGATGATCTCGACGGTGCGCAGGAGCCAGTCCTCGAGGAAGCGCGCGTTGGGGGCGGTCTCCTTGCGCTGGGCGGGGCCGTAGAAGTCCTGGGTGCGGGGGTCGAGGACGTCGGAGTCGAACTTGGTGCCGCCGTTCATGAAGAACCAGTGCTCGGCGCGGTGGGAGGAGGCGCCCTTGACCATCCAGGCGTCGTCGACGGCAGCGGAGAGGTCGCCGAACACGTCGCGCTCCGGGCCCATCTTGGCGGCGCTCCAGCGGGAGCGGTCGGTGTCGTACTGGGTGAAGCCGTCGTGGTGCTCGGCGACGGGGACGACGAACTGGGCGCCGGCCTTGCGGAACAGCTCGGCCCAGGCGGCCGGGTCGAACCGCTCCATCTTGTAGGAGGGGATGAAGTCCTTGTAGCCGAAGTCCTTCTGGTCGCCGTACGTCTGGATGTGGTGGGTGAACGCCTCGGAGCCCTGCTCGTACATGTGGCGCGAGTACCACTCGCTGCTGAAGGCGGGGACGTTGTAGACGCCCCAGTGGATGAAGATGCCGAGCTTGGCGTCCCGGTACCACTCGGGGACGGTCCACTGCTGCAGGGATTCCCAGGTGTCGGTGTAGGGCCCGGCGTCGATGACGGCGCGCACGGCCGCCAGCGCCCCGGTGTTGTCGGAGACGTCGACGGGGTCGGGCAGGGCGTCGAGGTCCAGCGGCGGCAGGCGGTCGGTCATGACGGCTCCTCTAGAGCTGCGGCAGTCAAAACGAAACGTTACGTGTTGAACGTTGCCAAGCTAGCCGCCTCAGCCCGCAGTTGTCAAGACAAGGGCGGTTGACGTCGCGAACGGCCGCACCGTAGATTGGTGCGAAACATTTCGTATCGAGGGGACCGAGCGTGGCGACGTACAAGGACATCCAGCGCCTGACCGGGCTGTCGCTCTCGACCATCTCGAAGCACTACAACGGGCTCCCGGTCCGCGCCAAGAACCGCGAGGCCATCGAGGCCGCGGCCGCCGAGCTCGGGTTCCGCGTGAACGCGTTCGCGCGGGGGCTCCGCTCGCGCCGCTCGCGCACCGTCGGCGTGCTGCTTCCGGCCCTGGACAACGAGTTCCACCTGGCGATCATCTCCGGGCTCGAAGCGGCGCTGCGGCCCGACGGGATCAGCGTCCTGGTGTGCGCCACGCGCCCCGAACCCGGTGAGGCCGTGGAGTTCCTGCGTTCCAGGATGGTCGACGGCATCGTGGCGGTGCCGTCCCCGGGCGACGTCGAGGCGCTGCGCCGGGCCGTGGAGCAGGGCATCCCGGTCGTGTCCGTCGACTGGACGGACACCGAGCTGGAGTCCGACCGGGTCGTGCTCGACAACGCGGGCGCCGGAGCGGCCGCCGCGCGGCACCTGGCCGACCACGGGCACCGCAGCTTCGCCGTGATCGGCGGCGACCCGGCCATCTCCACGACCCGGGAGCGGACCGCGGGATTCCGTGCGGCGCTTGCCGACCGCGGCATCGACCTGCCGGAGGAGCACGTCCTGCGCGGGCCGCTGACCGTGGACACCGGGATCGACGCGGTCGAGCGCGTCCTGGCGATGCCGAAGCGCCCGACCGCGCTGTTCGCGGGCAACTACGAGCTGACGGTGGGGTCGCTCATCGCGCTCGGCGACTCGGGCCTGCGCATCCCTGCGGACCTCTCGATCATCGGGTTCGACAACTTCGACCTCGCCCGGGTGGTGCGCCCGCGCCTGACGATCGTGGAGCAGCCCACGGACGCGATCGCGACCGAGGCCGCCGCGCTCATCCGCTCCCGGCTCGACGGCACGGCCGAAGCAGCGCCGCGGATCAGGACCCTCAGCAGCCGGCTCGTCGTCGGCGCCTCGGTCGCGCAGATGCACGACTGACCACTTGAGAGACAGGATGCCCCCGTGCTGAAGACCGAGCTCGTCCACCCGCCGATCCTCGCCGCGCTGGCCGCCGCCGGGCACGGCTCGCAGGTGCTCATCGCGGACGGGAACTACCCGGCTGCGACGGCGAAGCACCCGAACGCCCGGCTGGTGCACCTCAATCTGCGCCCGGGTGTGCTCAATGTGGATGAGATCCTGGAGCCGCTGCTGACGGCCGTCGTGGTCGAGTCCGCGACGGTGATGGTGCCGCCGGAGGGGCGGATCGCCGCGCACGGCGGTTTCAGGGCCGCGATGCCGGACGTGCCGTTCACCGAGCTGGACCGCCACGGTTTCTACGCGGCCTCCCGGGGCGAGGACGTGGCGCTCGTGATCGCCTCGGGCGACCGCCGCGCCTACGCGAACCTGCTGCTCACGATCGGCGTGACCCCGCAGCTGTAAGGGGCGCAGGCGGAAGCCCTTGTGGGTCGGGCGGAACCCGGCCGCCTCAAGGTGCGGGGCGAGCGGGGTCGCGAGGGCGGAGTCGTCGTTGACGCGTTCGATCGCGAGGCTGCCGGTGCGGTCCGCGAGTGTCGCTTCGGCGAGCGCGGCGGTGGCGGCCTTGAGGCGGTCGTCGTCCCAGTCTTCCGTTGCGGGCCATGCCAGGAGCGTCTTGCCGCCGCGTTCGAGGTACAGCGTGAGTCGGCCGTCGACCAGTACGACCACCGCCCCGGCCTTGCGGCCGGGCTTGTGGCTCGAACCGGACTCGGGCCAGGGCAGGGCCGCGCCATAGGCGTTGGCGGGGTCGGCGGCGGCGAGCACCACCGCGCCGCCTCCCGGGTCGCGTTCGAGCCGGGAGGCGCTGGCGCGCAGGCGGTCAACCGCGCCGTCCATCGCGAACTGGGCCGCACCGAGCCCTTCGACGACATACCCGCGGCGGGCCTTCCCGGTCTCCTCGAACGCCGAGAGCACCCGGTAGGCCTTCGCGAAGCCGCCTTCGACCGCTTCGGCCCCGACCGCTCCGCGCGTCACGACACCGTGCCGGTCGAGGAGCGTGCGGGCCAAGGCATGTGCGCGGACCGTCGGCTCCGTCTCCGGTTCAGGCAGCAGGGACCAGCGCCCGGCCACCGTGGCGGTGCTCGCGAGCGGCGCACTGCCACTGCGGATGTCGCGCCAGCCGACGGGCGCGCCGTAGCGGCCGCGCGGCGCGGCGCGCTTGGCGCGGTGGGCGGTCGCGCCGGGAGTGCGGCCCGAGCCGAGGAAGGCCCGCAGCGGGGCGAGCGTGTCATTCGTGACGCGCCCGGACCAGGCGAGGTCCCAGAGGGCGTCGGCGAGCCGCGAGTCGGCAACCTCAGTTTCGGTACGGACGCGTTCGGCGAGCTGGCGGAAGAACAGGCCGTAGCCGCCCGCGAGGGCCGCGAGCAAGGCCCGGTGGACCGCGTCGAGTTCGAGGGGCTGCGGTTCGGGCAGGAGCAGGCGGGCGGCGTCGGCCGGGTAGAGCGCGATCCAGCCGTCCCTGCCGGGGAGCGCGCCCGCGCCCGCCCAGATCAGTTCGCCGGACGCGGTGAGCTCGTCGAGCAGCGCCGGGGTGTAGTCGCCGACTCTTGCAGGCAGGACGAGCTTTTCGAGCGCGGAGGCGGGTACGGCCGCGCCTTCGAGCTGCTCGACGGCGCGGGCGAGGCCGTCGATGCCGTGGAGCTCCCCGGTCTCGACGTGCTGCCAATGCGGCAGGAACTCCGCGAACGCGGCCGCCGGGACCGGTTCGAGTTCCTTCCGGAGCGCGGCGAGCGAGCGGCGGCGCAGTCGGCGCAGCACCGTTGCATCGCACCATTCCTGGCCCTGCCCGTCGGGGTGGAACTCGCCTTCGACGAGGCGGCCGGAGGCGGCCAGGCGACCGAGGGCCCCTTCGGCGACGGCCGTGCCGAGGCCGAAGCGCGCGGCGGCCTCCCCTGAGGTGAACGGGCCGTGGGTGCGGGCGTAGCGGGTGAGGAGGTCGCCGAGCGGGTCGGCGACCGGTTCGGTGAAGGCCGCCGGGATCTCGCCCGGCAGGGCCGTGCCGAGGGCGTCGCGCAGGCGGCCCGCGTCCTCGATCGCGGCCCAATGCGCTTGCCCCGCAATGTCGACGCGGACAGCGCGGCGGGCGTCGGCGAGTTCCCGCGCCCAGGCCGGGTCGGCGCCCCGCGCCGCGAGTTCGTCGTCGTGGAGCGGGCCGAGCAGGCGCAGGAGGTCGGCGACGCTCTCGGCGTCCCGGGCGCGGCGGTCCTCGGTGAGCCACTGGAGTTCCCGTTCGAGCTGCGCCAGCGCGTCCGGGTCGAGCAGTTCGCGCAGTTCGGCCTGGCCGAGGAGTTCGGCGAGGAGCTTGGAGTCGAGGGAGAGCGCGGCGGCGCGGCGCTCGGCGAGCGGGGTGTCGCCCGCGTACATGAACTGGGCGACGTAGCCGAACAGGAGCGAGCGGGCGAACGGGGACGCCTCGGCAGTGGTGGTCTCGATGAGCCGCACGTTGCGGGAGGCGATGTCCCCCATGAGTTCGGCGAGGCCGGGCACGTCGTACACGTCTTGGAGGACTTCGCGGACGGCTTCGAGGATGATCGGGAACGACGGGAACTCCCCGGCGACTTCGAGGAGCTGCGCGGAGCGCAGGCGCTGCTGCCACAGCGGCTGGCGTTTGCCGGGCTGGCGGCGGGGCAGGAGCAGGGCGCGGGCGGCGGCTTCCCTGAAGCGGGAGGCGAAGAGCGCGGATCCGCCGACGGCCTCGGTGACGAGGCCGGTGATCTCGTCCTTGTCGAACACGAGGTCGGCGGCGTCGAGCGGGTGGCCGCTCGGCTCGTCTTCATTGAAGTGGTCGGGCAGGCGCAGGACGATACCGTCGTCGTGGTGCATGAGCTGCGGGTCGACGCCGTAGCGTTCGCGCAGGCGCGCGCCGAGGGCGAGTGCCCAGGGGGCGTTGACCTTCGCGCCGAAGGGCGAGTGGACGACGACGCGCCAGTCGCCGAGCTCGTCGTGGAAGCGCTCGACGACGATGGTCCGGTCGTCGGGGACGCGGCCGGTGGCCTCGCGCTGCTCGGCCAGGTAGGCGAGGGCGTTGCGGGCGGCGAACTCGTCGAGGCCCGCCGCGCGGAGGCGTTCGTGTGCCGCGTCGTCCTGCAGGGAGCCGAGTTCGCGCACGAACGCGCCGATGGCGCGGCCGAGTTCGAGGGGCCTGCCGAGGTTGTCGCCGATCCAGAACGGGAGGCGGCCGGGCACGCCGGGCGCGGGCGAGACGACGACGCGGTCGCGGGTGACCTCCTCGATCCGCCACGAGGAGGTGCCGAGCGAGAACACGTCGCCCACACGGGATTCGTAGACCATCTCCTCATCGAGTTCGCCGACGCGGCCGCCGCCGCGCTTCGGGTCCGTCCCGGCGAGGAAGACCCCGAAGAGGCCGCGGTCGGGGATGGTGCCGCCGGAGGTGACGGCGAGCCGCTGGGCGCCGGGACGGCCGTGGACGGTGCCGGTCTCGCGGTCCCAGACGACGCGGGGCCGCAGCTCGGCGAAGGCGTCGGACGGGTAGCGCCCGGCGAGCATGTCCAGTGTGGCGTTGAACGCCGAAGTGGGGAGGGACGCGAAGGGGGCGGCGCGGCGGACGAGGTCGAGCAGGTCGCCCGCGTCCCAGTCGTCCATCGCGGTGATCGCGACGAGCTGCTGGGCGAGCACGTCGAGGGGGCTCTGCGGGATGGTGAGGGCCTCGATCTGCCCGGCGCGCATGCGTTCGGCGACGACCGCCGACTGGATGAGGTCGCCCCGGGTCTTGGGGAAGAACACGCCGCGGGAGACGGCGCCGACCTGGTGTCCGGCGCGGCCGACGCGCTGGAGGCCGGAGGCGACGGACGGCGGGGCCTCGACCTGGACGACGAGGTCGACGGTGCCCATGTCGATGCCGAGTTCGAGGCTGGAGGTGGCGACGACGGCGCGCAGCCGCCCGGCTTTGAGGTCGCCTTCGACCTGCGCGCGCTGCTCTTTGGAGACCGAGCCGTGGTGGGTGCGGGCGAGGACCGGCGGCGCTCCCGTTGCGGCCGAGGCGTTCCCCATCATCTCGGCGGGGCCGTGGTGTTCGCCGAGCCTCCGGCCGGTCTGGCGCTCGTACTCGATCTCGTTGAGCCGGTTGGAGAGGCGTTCGGCGACGCGGCGGGCGTTGGTGAACACGATCGTGGACCGGTGCTGCTCGACGAGGTCGGTGACGCGCTCCTCGACGTGCGGCCAAATGGAGCTGGTGGCGCGGGCCTCGGCGGCCGAGGCGGACGCGGTGTTCGGGGTCGCGCCGAGCTCGCCCATGTCCTCGACGGGGACGACCACGGAGAGGTCGAAGACCTTCTCCGACGGGGGCTGCACGACAGCGACAGTCCGCTGTGGAGAGAGGAACCGCGCGACCTCGTCGACGGGTCGGACGGTGGCGGAGAGCCCGATCCGGCGGGCGGGTTTCGGAAGGAGCGCGTCGAGGCGTTCGAGGGAGAGCGCGAGGTGCGCGCCGCGTTTCGTCCCGGCGACGGCGTGGACCTCGTCGAGGATCACCGTCTCGATTCCGGCGAGCGCTTCGCGCGCCGCCGAGGTGAGCATCAGGAACAGGGACTCAGGGGTGGTGATGAGGATGTCCGGCGGGCGGAGCGCGATCGAGCGGCGCTCGGACTGCGGCGTGTCGCCCGAGCGGACCGCGACCCGGATGTCCGGTTCGGGCAGGCCGAGCCGCGCGGCCTCGGCACGGATGCCGCCCAGGGGCACGCGGAGGTTGCGTTCCACGTCGACGCCGAGGGCTTTGAGCGGGGAGAGGTAGAGGACGCGGCAGCGGCGTTTGGCCTCGTCCGGCGGCTCGGTCGCGGCGAGGCCGTCGAGCGCGGACAGGAACGCCGCCAGGGTCTTGCCCGAGCCGGTGGGGGCCACGACCAGGACGTCCTTGTCTTCGGCGAGGGCCTGCCAGGCGCCGGTCTGGGCGCTGGTCGGCGTGCCGAAGGCCCCGGTGAACCACGCGGCGGTCGCGGGCGAGAACCGGGCCAGCGCCGGGTGCGGGTGGGGTTCCATGGGGTCAATGGTGCCCGCCGGGTGTGACAATCGCGCCCGGATCGGCGGTTCCGGCCGCGCGGCCGCCCCGGAGACGAGGCGGGGGCGGCCGCACGGAGTCCGGGTGTTACTGCACGTCGAAGCCCTGCGTGGAGCCGTAGTCCTCGAGGTTGGCCTGCCAGGCTTCGAGTCCGGCGTTGAGGTCGGACTGCTCGGTGTAGGCGGTGCCGACGGTGTCGGGGAAGACGCTGTTGGCGTAGACCTGGAACGGCAGGTACTGGAAACCGGTGGCGACGTTCGCGGAGGCGGCGACGCAGACCTCGTTGATCAGCTGGCCGCCGAAGTACTCGGGGGCCTTGCCGGTGAACTCGGCCGAGGCGAGTTCGGCGGTGGTGGAAGGGAAGCCGCCGCTCTCGAGGAACACGGCGATGCTCTCGGGCGAGCTGTTGAGCCAGCGGAGGAACGCGGCGGCGAGCGCCGGGTTGGCGGACTGCTTGAGCACCGATTGGGCGCTGCCGCCGTTCTCGGCGGTGACGGGGGTGCCGTCGTAGCTGGGGACGGGGGCGACGCGCCAGTTCCCGGCGCCTTCGGGCACGGAGCCTTCGAGGATGCCGGGCATCCACGCGCCGATGATGAGGCTGGCGACCGTCCCGTTGGAGAGGGCCTTCCACCAGTCGTCGCTCCAGGTGGGGATGGGGGCGAGGAGGCCGGGGCCGAGCATCCGGTTCCACAGGTCGGCCCAGCGCTTGGAGCCTTCGTCCTGGAGGTCGATGCCGACGGTGGTGCCGTCGACGGTGTAGGGGCGCCCGCCCGCCTGCCAGATGAGGGGCTGGGCGTAGCCGGGGTCGCCGGCGTCGTTGGTGAGGAAGCGGTTCGGGTCGGCGGCGTGGAGGGCCTCGGCGGCGGCGACGTACTCGTCCCAGGTGGCGGGGACGGTGAGTCCGAACTGGTCGAAGACCGCCTGGTTGTAGAGCATGACCATGGGCCCGGAGTCCTGCGGGAGGCCGTAGATCCCGCCGAGGTTGACGGCGGCCCAGGTGGAGGCGGTGTACTGGGCTTCGAGGTCGCCGAAGCCGTACTGGGCGAGGTCCACGAGGGAGTCGGAGAGCGCGAACTGCTGGAGCGCGTAGTACTCGATCTGGGCGACGTCGGGCGCGCCGGAACCGGCGGCGACGGCGTTCTGGAGGGCGGTGTACTCGTCGGTGGCGGTGCCCGCGTTGACGACTTCGACCTCGACGTTCGGGTAGGCGGCGGTGAAGGCGTCGGCCTGGGCCTGGCCGGAGGGGGTCCAGGTCCAGTAGGTGAGCTTGCCGCCTTTCTCGAGGGCGGCGTCGAGGTCTTCGGGTTTGCCGGTGGCGGCGGCTTCGGTGTCGTCGCCGCAGGCGGCGAGCGCGGCGACCGCGAGGGCGGAGGGGACGGTGCCGATCAGGGTGCGGCGCTTCAGGTTGGACATCGTTGGTTCCTTCACTTCGTTGTGTGGTGGGCGGAGGGGTCCGGTCAGCCCTTGACGCTTCCGGCGCTGAGGCCGGACTGCCAGAAGCGCTGCAGGAGGACGAAGATCGCGACGATCGGGATGATCGTGACGAGCGATCCGGTCAGGACGAGGTTGAAGATCGGTTCGGCGGCGACGCCGGAGGCCTGCTCGCTCCACTGGTTGAGGCCGACGGTGAGCGGGTACCAGTCGGGGTCGGAGAGCATGATGAGCGGCAGGAAGTAGTTGTTCCAGGTGGCGACGATCGCGAAGAGCGCGACGGTGACGATGCCGGGGGCGAGGAGCTTCACGGAGATGGTGAAGAAGGTGCGCATCTCGCTGGCGCCGTCGATGCGGGCGGCCTCCAGGATCTCCTTGGGCACCGATTCGAGGGTGTAGACCCAGATCAGGTAGAGCCCGAAGGGGCTGATGAGGGACGGCACGATGATCGCCCACGGCGTGTTGGTGAGTTCGAGCTTGCTGAACAGCAGGAAGGTCGGGACGGCGAGGGCGGTGCCGGGCACGGCGATCGCGCCGAGGATGACGGCGAAGTAGGCCTTGCGGCCGGGGAAGTCGTACTTGGCGAGCCCGTACCCGGCGAGGGTGGCGAGGAGGGTCGCGCCGCCCGCGCCGAGGACGGTGTACAGGAGGGTGTTGCCGAGCCAGCGCAGGAAGATGCCGTCGTTGTAGGTGAAGGTCCCGACGATGTTGTCCCACAGGGCGAACGAGTCGCCGAAGGCGAGGCCGAAGCCGTCGAAGAGGTCGGCCTGGGTCTTGGAGGCGTTGATGAGGAGCCAGGCGAGGGGCACGAGCGCGTAGGCGAGGAACAGTCCCATGAGGAGTGTCATCGTGAGCGACTTGCGCGGGCGGGTGACCGAGTGGCGCGGGCGGCGGGCCCGGGGGTTGATCGTGCGGTGTGCGGTGCGCATCTAGCGGTCCTCTCGGCGGGTGCCGCGCAGTTGGACCGCGTAGGCGATCGCGGCGGTGAGCAGGCCCATGACGATGGCGATAGTCGCGGAGTAGTTGTACTGCTGGCCGGCGAAGCTGAGGTTGTATGCGTACATGTTGGGCGTGAAGTAGCTGTTGATGACGTTGTTGGCCAGGGGCTTGAGGACGTTGGGCTCGTTGAAGAGCTGGAAGCTGCCGATGATCGAGAAGATGGTGGCGATGACGACCGCGCCGCGCACGGCGGGGAGCTTGATGGCCTTGACGACCTGGAGGCCCCGCGCGCCGTCGATCTCGGCGGCCTCGTACAGCTCGTGCGGGATCGTCTTCAGCGCGGAGTAGAAGATGAGCATGTTGTAGCCGACGTACTCCCAGGTGACGATGTTGCCGAGGGAGGCGAGGACCCAGTCGGGCGCGAAGGGCCGCAGGTGGGTGCCGAAGGCGGCGTTGAGGTCGGCGGTCAGGCCGAACTGGTCGCCGTAGATGAACCCCCACATGAGGACGGCGACGACGGCGGGCACGGCGTAGGGCAGGAAGACCACGAGCCGGAACAGGCCGGTGGCGTAGAGCCTCGCGCTGTCGATGGCGAGGGCCGCGATGAGCGCGAGGGCGAGCATGAGCGGCACTTGGACGAGGAGGAACAGGCCGACCCGCAGGACCCCGTCCCAGAACTGGGGGTCGGTGAGCGCGGTCCGGTAGTTCTCGAGCCCCACGAACCGGTTGCCGCCGACGAGCCGGTTCTGGAAGAGGCTCAGCCAGAGCGCGTAGGCGAGCGGGGCGATGAAGACGAACGCGAACACGGCGGCGAAGGGGCCGGCGAACTGCCAGCCGCGCCAGTCCGGCCGGGCGCTCCGAGGGGCTTGAGGGGGCATCACGTGATCGCTCCATTGCTGCAGTGACGGGACGGTCGGGTGGGGCAGGTGTGTACGCTAACCCAGAATGTTTTCGAAAACAAGACGAGTTTACCAAGATGTTTTCGATAAACTCGCTCGCGCGAGCCACACTGAACGACACAGCGGGCAGCACGGGACAATCAGGTGGAGCGCCGCACCCGGCGCCGGACTTCGGAGGTACGGATGGCAGTGGACGCGGTCGGCGAGACGGCGGCCCCCGCAGGGGCCCCGGAGCCGGGCACCCCGGCGAAACCGCCCACGATCTACGACGTCGCCCGCGCTGCAGGGGTCTCCCACCAGACCGTCAGCCGCTACCTCAAGGGCTACAAGGGCATCCGGCCCCAGACCCAGGAGAAGGTCGCCAAGGCCCTCGACGAGCTGAAGTACCGGCCGAACCTCACCGCCCGGTCCCTCAAGAGCGGCCGCCCCCACCGCCTCGCCGCCCTCACCCACGAGATCGACCAGGTCGGCCCCAGCCGCATCGTCCAGGGCGCCAGCACCGCCGCCCGCCAGGCCGGGTACCTGCTCGACATCATCACCTTCGACATGAGCGACGCCGACGCCGTCGACGAGGCCGTCCGCCTCGCCGCCTCCCAGGACGTCGCCGGAATCCTGGCGCTGGCCTCGACCGACGCGATGACCGAGGTGTTCGAGCGCACCGACTTCCGCGTCCCGGCCCATATCGCGGCCGAAGAGGACGACGCGCTCACCGGGCACACCACCCAGCTCACCGACCTCGGGTTCCCCTCGCTCATCGCCTACCTGGCCGGGCTCGGCCACGAGCGGTTCCTCCACATCGCCGGGCCCAGCGCCTACTCGGCCGCGCGCAACCGCGCCCGCGCCTATGAGCGCGCGCTCGCCGACCGGGGCCTGGCCTCGACGGGGACGCTCCACGGCGACTGGTCCGCGCAGTCGGGCTACGAAGCGGTCATGCGCCTGGGGCGCGGGCTCGACGCGACCGCGATCATCGCCGCGAACGACCAGACCGCGCTGGGCGCGATGCTCGCCTTGAAGGAACTAGGCCTCCGCGTCCCCGAGGACGTCAGCGTCACCGGCGTGGACGACATCCCCGAGGCCGCGTACTTCTCGCCGCCGCTGACGACCCTGCGCGTCGACTTCGCCGCGCAAGGGCGCTCGGCGGTGCAGGAACTGCTCAGCCGCATCGACGGCACGCAGCCGCCCCGGGTCCCCGCGTTGCAGACCGAACTGGTCATCCGCGCCTCGACGGCCTGGGCCGCGAAGCGCGAATAGCGCCTCCTGCCTTGCGGTGCAAGACAGGAGGCGCCGCTACTTAGGCTGCGGCCCAGGTGAACTGCTGGTTCTGGCCGCCGTTGCACGCGTACTGCTGCAGGCGGGTGCCGTCAGCGGTGGAGCTGGACGGCACGTCGAGGCACTTGCCGCTGTGGCGGGCCACCAGCCGCACGTAGCCGCTGCCCGCGTCGCGCACCTCCCACTCCTGGTTCAGGCCGCTCCCGCAGGTCCACTGGACGACGCGCGCGGCGTCGGCCGTGGAAGCGGCGTTCACGTCGAGGCACTTGCCCGAGTGCCCGGCCGCGATCCGGTAGTAGCCGTTGCCGAGGCTCTGGAACGTCCACTGCTGGTTCGCTCCCCCGTTGCAGGTGTACTGGACGGCTTCGGCGCCGTTCGCGGTCGACGCGTTGAGCACGTCGGCGCACTTGCCGGAGTGCCTGGCCGCCAGGGTCACCGCGCCTGAGGGCGCGGCCCCGGACAGCAGCCATTCCTGGGACCCGTCGGTGTTCAAGGGCTGCAGCGTCGCCGCCGCGCCTTCGCTGCCGCCGGTCAGGTACAGGCTCGTGTTGGCCGTCGACTGGAGGCGGTAGTACCCGCCGCTGGTCGCCACGAGGTTCCATGTGCCCGTGGCGGTGTCGTCGACCCACTGCCCGATGCGCTGCCCGGCGGTCGCACTGCCGGTCCAGATCCCCGCCGCGCGGCCGCCCGACTTGTTCAGCAGCGTCACCGACTGGCCGCCCTTGGTCTGCAGGTGCCAGAACTGGGTGTCCGGGACCGGCGTCGCGCCCGCGTCCTCCAGCACGACATCGGGGACGTCGCCGTTGCCGAGGTTGGCGTCCGTGGTGTTGCCGCCGGTCCCGAGGACCTGGCCGTTCTGGCGGTTGACGAGCTGGAAGTACGCGCCGTCGGAGTCGCCGAGGTCGACCTCGCCGAAGCGGATGATCGCCGCGCTCGTCGCCCCGCCCCACGTGCCCTGCAGGATCACGACCCGGCCGGAGCCCTCGACGTACTGGAGCGTGCGGCTGTAGCCCGCCCCGATGTTCGTCTGGTGCTCGGTCCAGGCGCCCGTGCTCGAACCGGTCTCGTTCACCCAGACGCTGCCGCTGCCAGCGGCGTTGTAGACGATCCGGCCGTCGGGGAGTCCGATGAGGACCGGGCTGCCGCCGGTCGACAGCGCGCGCGACCCGGCCGTGACCGGGAGGCCGCCGATCTCGGCACCGGCCTGGCCGCCGACGTTCCTGAATTCGAGCGGGCTGTTCGCGACCTTGTAGCGGATGTTCGAACCGCCGCCCCAGTACTCGTAGGTGATGAGCCACTTGCCGTCCGACGTGGGCGCCACGGTGGTCATGCCCGGCCGCCCGCCGCCGATCTCGGTCTTGCCGCCGCCCATGTTCACGTTCAGGCCGGCCACGTCGACGACCGGCGCCGACCAGGCCGCGCTGGACCCGTTCCAGGTCTTGTGGACGAGGATCTGCCCGTGCGAGTCGGTCGCGGTCGCGTTGGCGGGGTCGAGGATCGGCACGCCGTTCGCGTCGATCCCGATGTAGTCGTTCTCGTCCGAGTAGTACGCGACCAGCTGGTTGCTGTAGACCATCAGGAACGGCTCCCAAATGGGGTCGACCTGCCGGTACGTGTTCGCCGCAGCCACGTTCACGCCGGTGGCCCCGGCGCTGCCGCCCTGCCAGCCGCCCGTGGCGATGATGTTCACGACCCGCCAGGTCGCGCCCTGGTCGCTGCTCGCGTACAGCGCGAGCGCCATGTCGGAGCGGTCGCCGTCGTTGGAGGGCACCCAGTTCGGGTCGGCGGCCTTGCGTTCGAGGTAGTAGTGGTCGTCGCCGGTGACGATGCTCGCGAGCAGCAGCGTTCCGGAGGAGAGGTTCCCGACCTGCTGCGGGAGCGCGTACAGGTACGGGCTGCCCCAGTGGCTGATGTACTTGTCGTACGCGGGGTCGCTCGAGAGGTAGGCGGGGGCGGGCACTTCGGCGAGGTGCTGCCAGCTCGTGCCGAGGTCGTCGCTCTTGTAGACCGGGAGCGTCTCGCCGTCGGCGCTGCCGGAGGGCGCGACGACCGCGTTCTCGAAGGCCGCCACCAGTCTGCCGCTCGGCAGCTGCGCCGCCTTCGGGTAGACCGCGCAGTTCCCCAGGCCCTTCAGGCAGTCCCGGTCGCCGAGGTCGTAGAGGACCCCGCCCATCGGGTTGTACGCCTGGGCGGGCGCCGACGGCGCGAGCACCAGCGCCGCCGCCGCGACGAGGGCCGCAAGGACCCTCCACCACATCTGTCTCCTGGGCTTCATCGCCACTCCTCACAGGGGTCGTCGAGCGCGGCGCGGGCAACCCCCGGGCCGTCCCTCGGTCTTGTTCCGTGGCTCAACCTAACAGAAATGTTTTCGAAAACATAGACCCTTGTCCACGCCTCGATCCAACCCGTAATTGACGACGCGGGCAACCCGGATGCATACTCGATATTGCCTACTGCGTATCCTTCTCGCAGCACACCTCCAACCACCCTCCGACAGAATCGGTGATGTCCCATGACCGTGCTGTATCTGAAAGGCGTGAGCCGTACCCACGGCACCGGCGAGAACCTCGTCCACGCCCTCGTCGACGCCGAGCTCCACATCAATGCCGGTGAACTCGTCGCCATCATGGGCCCCTCCGGGTCCGGCAAGTCGACCCTGCTCAACCTCGCCGGAGGCCTCGACGCCCCCACCACGGGCGAAGTCCTCGTCGAAGGCACCGTCCTCGCCTCGCTCAACAAGAAGAAACTCGCCGCACTCCGGCGCCGCAGCGTCGGGTACGTCTTCCAGGACTACAACCTCGTCCCCAGCCTCACCGCCGCCGAGAACGCCGCCCTGCCTTTGGAACTCGACGGGCTCTCCGCCGGCAAAGCCCGCAAGCTCGCGCTCGCCGCCCTCGAAGAAGTCGGCCTCGACACCAAACAGGCCGACCGGTTCCCCGACGAGATCTCCGGCGGCCAAGCACAACGCGTCGCCATCGCCCGCGCGTTGATCGGCGAACGGCGCCTCGTCCTCGCCGACGAACCCACCGGCGCCCTCGACTCACACACCGGCGAAGAAGTCCTGAAACTCCTGCGCCGCCGCTGCGACGCCGGCGCCGCCGGACTCCTCGTCACCCACGACGCCCGCCACGCAGGCTGGGCCGACCGCGTCGTCTACCTCCAGGACGGACGCATCGTCGACTCCGCCGCTCCCGCCGGAGCCGAAACGCTTCTCGAAGGGGCGCAGTAATGCTCGCCAGCCAACGACTCGCCTTCAGGATCGCGCGCCGCGAGGCATGGCGCTACAAGGGACGGTCGGTCCTCTCCATCACGCTCCTAGGGCTGCCGCTCCTCGGCGTCGCCATCGGCGCCACCGCGTTCGACACGTCCCAGCTCTCCGAAGAGGAGACCGCGGAGCAGTACCTCGGGGCGAACGACGCCTACATCGAGATCGCCGTCCCCGGCGTCCCGATCGAGCAGATGAACTGGAACTCCCCCTGGATCACCTACGACGTGCCCGGTGAGGAGGGCACCGAGGAGATCCCCGAACAACCCGTGTCCGACACCGACCTCCTCGCCGCGCTCCCGGCCGGGTCGCGGATCGCGCCCTACAGCCACCAGACCGGTACGGGCGCCGCCCTCCAGGCCGAGACCGACGACGGGCTCGCACCGCTGCAGGGCTACGGCTACGACCTCGGCGACGAGCTGTACGCGGCGGCGGGCATCGAGTACCTCGAAGGCGGCGCGCCGAAACAGGGCGAGACCGTCGTCAACGCGGCCGCCGCCGACGTGCTCGGCATCGGCGTCGGCGACGACCTCGTCGTGGACGGCGGCGACGGCCCCCAGACCCTGGCCGTCAGCGGCATCGTCGAGATCCCGTGGAACCTCAAGGAGCCCTTGGCGATCGCCGAGTCGTTCCCGTCCGAGCCCATGGGGTGGCTCCTGGACACCCCCGAGACGCTCACCATGGACCACGCGCTGGCGCTCAACGAACTGGGCGTCACGGTCTGGGCCGGATCGCTCCTGAACGAGCCGCCCGGGCCCGGGTACGCCGAGTCCTCAATGCAGGTCGACCAGGCCCAGCTCATGATCTACGGGCTCATCGTGGTCGCCGTCGTCATGGAGGTCGTGCTCCTCGCCGGACCGGCCTTCGCGATCAGCGCCCGCCGCCGCACCCGCGAGTTCGCGCTGATGAGCGCCAACGGCGCGACACCGGCGCAGATCCGCGCCACGGTCCTCGCGGGCGGCGTCCTCTTCGGCGTCATCGCGGCCGTCGCCGCGGTCGCGCTCGGCGTCGGCCTCGTCGCCGCCGGGATGCCGTGGCTGGAACAGCTCATCGGCCACCGCAGCGCGGGCCTTCGCATCCTGCCCGCGCTGCAGGCCGCGCTCGTCGGCGTCGCCGTCGCCACCGGCCTGCTCTCGGCGCTCGCCGCCGCGATCAGCGCCTCCCGCGTCAACGTCATCGCGGCCCTCATGGGACGCACGCCCCTCCACGGCGGCTCCAAGCGCTGGATGGCCGTCGGACTCGCGATGGTGGCCGCAGGGATCGCGGCTGGTATCGGCGGCGTCGCGCTGTGGAGCCTGCCGCTCATGGCAACCGCGATCGTCCTGGCCCAGCTCGGCCTGGTCACCTGCACGCCCGCGCTGCTCGCGCTTGCAGCGAGACTCGGCCGGTGGATGCCGCTCTCGCCCCGCCTGGCGCTGCGCGAAGCGGGCCGCAACCGCGGCTCGGCCGCCCCCGCGATCGCCGCCGTCCTCGGCGTCGTCGCGGGTGGCATGGCCTTCTCGATGATCGCCACCGCCGAATCGGTGCGGTTCGCCCAGGACCAGGAGACGGACCTCCCCCAAGGGACGATGACGCTGACGTTGATGAACAACGGCGGCAGCGATGTCGAATTGGACTGGGACGCGGCCCTCGCGGAGGTCGAACCGAAGCTCGAGACGCGGCTGAACGACCTCGAGCTGACGCCCGTGCCCGAGTACTCCGGCTGGGGCGGGTGCGGCGCCGTCGAGCCCGGACCGGGCCAGGACGTCGACTGCCAGTGGACGGCCGTCCGGCCCGAGGCGAACCAGTGCCCTTACTGGAGCGCCGACACCTCGACCGACGAGGCCGCGGAGGCCGCCATCGAGGCCGCGCGGGAAGACCCCCGCTGCGACGAGACCCTCGACCCGGCGTGGGCGTACGCCGACAACGTCGCCGGATCGACCGACCCCGACGTCGTCGCCGCCTACACCGATCTCGAAGGCGCCGAACTCGACAAAGCCGTGGCCGTGCTGGAGCAGGGCGGCGTGATCGTCGCCGACGAATGGGCCGTCACCGACGCCGGGACCGTCACCCTCCAGCAGCAGATCACGATCTGGGACGAGGAGGGCGGCTCGACCGAACCGCAGGAGACGCGCCTCGAACTGCCCGCAATGGCCGTCGAGAAGGGACAGCTCGGCTTCAACCGGATGCTCCTGAGCCCCGGCGCGGCCGAGTCGATGGGCATGGACTTCTCACCGTGGCAGCGGCTGTTCCTGGTGTCGAGCTCGACCGAGCCCGAGGCCGAGGACCTGGAATGGCTGGCGGCCGCGTTGAACCAGGAGATCGCCGACGGCGACGCGATGGCGAGCTTCGTGGTCGTCGACTACACCGACCCGTTCATGACCTACTTCGTGATCGCCGTGACCGGGCTCTGCGCCCTGGTCGCACTCGGTGCCACTGCGGTGTCGACCGGCCTGATCGTGGCCGAGCAGCGGCGCGACATGTCCACGCTCGGCGCGATCGGCGCGGCGCCCAGCCTGCGCAAGCGGTTCGCGATGTGGCAGACGGTGGTGATCGCGGTGTTCGGCACCGGGCTCGGCACCCTCGCCGGGTTCATCGGCTACGCGCTCATCCGCGAGACCCTGAACCGGCCGCTGCAGGTCCAGTACCCGTTCCCGTCGCTGTACGGCTGGGAGCTGCCGTGGGCGAGCTTCGCGATCATGCTCCTGGCGGTGCCGCTCACCGCCGCGATCGGCGCGCTCCTGTTCACGAGGGCGACCCTCCCGAGCGAACGCCGGATCACTTAGGAGGCAGGGAAACCCGGGGCCCGGCCGCATTCGCGGCAGGGCCCCGGTCAGGTTGCGGCGCGGCTAAGGCGTCAACGGCGGCGCTTCGGGGTGTTCGCGTCGATGAGGGCGCCGATCCAGAGGGTGCGGGGGTCGGCGTCGATGAGCGTGTACTTCACCAGGAGCGTGAGCGGGATGGCGAGGATCGCGCCGATGCCGCCGAGGAGCCAGGCCCAGCCGATCACCGAGACGAAGGCCACGGTCGCTGAGAGGTCGACGCTGTCGCCGACCACCTTGGGCTGCACCAGGACCTGCAGGACGACGTTGACGGCGCAGTAGATCCCGACCACCCACAGGAACGTCCCGAAGCCGCCGTCGAGGAGGGCGAGGAGCGCGGGCGGGACGAGGCCGATGATGAACCCGATGTTCGGGATGTAATTGGTGATGAAGGCGAGCAGCGCCCACAGGAGCGGGAGCGGGACGCCGAGCAGCCACAGCGCCGCGCCGTCGAGCACGGCGACCGCGAAACCGAAGACAGTGGCGACCAGGAGGTAGCGGCGGGTGCCGGAGGCGAAGGCGCGCAGGCCGTCCGCGAGCGCGGGGCAGGTGCGCGCGACCGCGTCGAGGCGGGAGCCGAAGCCGCCCGCGTCCAGGGCCATGAACAGGAGCACGCCGAGGATGAGGAACAGGCTGGCGGCGAGGGAGGTGACGGAGCCGAGGAGGGTGGTCACGGCGTTCACGAGGGTGCCGAAGTCCAGTTGGGAGGCGAGTTCGGCGCCTTCGCCACCGCCGATGCCGACCGAGGCGAGGTCTTTTTCGAGGGCGTCGCGGGCGGCGGCGGCCTCGTCGCCGTAGTCGAGGGCGAGGGCCGAGAGCTGGGCGACGGCGATGGTGAGGACGAGGGCGAACGCGAGGACGATCGCGACGAGCACGGCCTGCGCGGCGAGGGTCCCGGCCCAGCGCGGCCAGCCGCGCGCGACGAGGAACCGCCGGGCGGGGCTGGCGATGACGACCAGGACGAGTGCGAGCACGAGCGGCGCGATGATCCAGGCCGCGAACTTCACGCCGGTGGCGACGATGCAGATGGCCGCGAGCGAGAGCATCGCCCTGCCGGAACTGCCCGCCGTGCGCTGCTCCCCCACGTCGCCTCCCCTGTGGCCGGTGGATCGATTATGGGTTCGGTATGGGTCCCGCCGCAGCTACACGCTGGTCTTGCCGAGCGCGGGGGCGGGCGCGAAGTCGTGGAGGTCGCCTCGGGCGGTCTCGCGGCAGCGCAGGACGACCGGGATGACGAGGACGCCGATGAGGACGGCGAGGAACGCCGGGGACGCGCGCAGGCCGGTGGCTTCGAGCAGGAGTTGGGCGATCACGGGCGCGAACCCGCCGACGAGCGCGGCGGCGAGGTTGTAGCCGAGGGCGAGGCCGGTCATGCGGCCCATGGCGGCGAACTGCTCGGGGATCATGGCGGCGGCAACCGCGCTGACTCCGGCTGCGAGGACCGCGAGGGCGATCGAGCCGGTGATCGCGGAGGGCACGGAGCCGCTGCCGGAGAACAGGAACAGCGGGATCGACGCGAGTGCGGTGGCGGCGGCGAGGACCGTCATGACCGGGCGGCGTCCGAAGAGGTCGGAGAGCCAGCCGAAGACGGGCGAGACGAGCACGATGCCGAAGGCCGCGACGGTGGCGATGTCGAGGATCCGGGCCTCGCCGATGGCGGTGACGCCGTCCAGATAGGTCGGCAGGTAGGTGACGCCCACGTAGTAGGTGACCGAGCCGAGCGCGGAGATCGCGAACGTGCGCCACACTGCGGAGCCCTGCCCGGCGACGACGCGGGTGGCGGGGCGTTCCTGCGCGGCGGTCTTGATGCGGTCGAAGGCCTCGGTCTCGGGCAGGAAGAACCGCAGGACGAACAGGACGATGCCGAGAACGGCGCCGGTGAGGACGGGGATGCGCCAGGCCCAGTCCTGCATGGCGGGGGTGCCGAACGCGTGCGTGCAGGCGGCGGTGACACCAGCGGCCGCGAGCGCGCCGAGGCCGCTGGCTCCGGCGGTGACCGAGGCGGCGAGGCCCCGGCGGCGGCTGGAGACGCTCTCGACGACGTAGGTGAGTGCGCCGGTGTACTCGCCGCCGACCGAGAGCGAGGTGAAGCAGCGGACGGTGATGAGCAGGCCCCCGGCGAGGGCTCCGGCTGTGGCGGCGGTGGGCAGGAGCGCGGTCGCGAACATGACGAGGGTCATGAGGGTGACGGAGACCAGGAGCGCGAAGCGGCGGCCGTACCGGTCGCCGATCCAGCCGAAGACGAGTGCGCCGACCGGGCGCAGCAGGTAGGCGGCGGCGAACGTGCCGAGGGTCCACAGCACGGACTGCTCGGCGTCGCCGAAGAACACGACGCTGAGGATCGGCGTCATGTACAGGTACAGGTTGAAGTCGTACCACTCCAGGACGGTGCCGAACGCCGCGACCGCCACGGGCCGGTTGAGCTTCGCCATCGCTCGAACGTAAGGGCTCGCGGGGTCGCGGCGGACGCGTTCGCACGAACCCGGTTCAGTCCTGGAGCGGCGTGAACATATTCCGGAACTGCTCGTCCGTATATTCGGACGCCATGGTCATGGCGGTGTCCGAGATGGAGAAGTAGATCGTGGAGAAGGTGCCGTCGAGCCGATCGGGGCACGGGTTGCCGATCTCGCGGGCGTAGTCCTCGACGAGCTCCCCGGTCTGGAGCGCGTAGGCCTTGATCGTGAACCGGTGGGCGAAGAACGCGGCGAAGTAGGTGCTCCCGTCGGGCCGCCGGTACTGGCAGGACTCCTGGAACTCGCCCACTTCGGCGTCGACGCAGACGGCCAGCGCGGTCTCGGCGGCGGTGGCCGCGAGCCAGGAGTCGGGGAAGCCGAAGCCTTCGGCGTCCCAGGTGCCGACCAGCTGCATCGGGTGGGGGCCGGGGCCGCCGGGGTCGGGGGCGCCCGTGTAGGCGACCGGGTTGGTGCAGTAGGTGCCTGAGGCGAGGATGCTGTCGGCGGCTTCGCCCGCGAGTTCGTGGTCGGGGTATCCGGTGAGGAACTCGCGGAAGAGGATGCCGGCGCTTTCGGCGTCGCCGGACTCGTCGCGCTGCTGGGCGCAGGCGAGGAGCCGGACGGGGACGCCGTCTGCGGCGGCCGCGATCGGGTCGGTGACGGCCTTCGCGTCCCAGGTCCGGGCGGCGAGCCAGTCGTCCACGAGGTAGCCGGTGCAGGGCGGGGCTTCGGCGAGGCCGGCCATGAAGCCCTCGACGGTGGCCCGCACGGCGCCGGACTGGTCGGGGTGTTCCTCGAGGGTGGTCGTGAGCTGCGCGAACGCTGCTTCGACGGTGGCCAGGGGGTTCGAGTCCAGGAGCGCGGCGTCGAACAGGTACTCGGCGCGTTCGGCGCCCGCGCCGTCCCAGAGCGCGCCGGGGTGTTCGAGGTAGGTCTCGATGGTCGCGGCGGCTTCGGTGGGTGATTCGTCCGCCGCGGCGGCGAGGATGAGTTCGCAGGCCTCGCGCTGCTCTTCGCCGCGCAGGACGGCGGGGCCGTAGGCGACCCGGTGGACCGCGTCGAACTGGTCGAGTTCGGCCGTGGCCGCCTCGCAGTCGCCCGTGGCGTGGGCGGTCTCGGCGTCGTTGGCGATCCACCACGCGTCGAAGCGGAACCACGCGACGGTGAGCAGGACGAGCGCGGCGGCGGTGACGGCGAAGACCCGGGGGCGGCGGGCCGGGTCCGGCTCGAAGAGGTCGACGAGGGGAACGGGGCGGGAGCGGCGGGTGAGCCACCAGGCGTGGAGGATCATGGCCAGGCCCCAGGCCGGGAGCAGGTACCGCCACAGCGGGTTCTCGGTCTGGACGGCGGCAGACCACAGCAGGAACCCGGTGCCGCTCAGGGCGAGCGCCGCGAGGATCGGGCGGCGCATCGCGATGTAGCCGAGGCCGAGCATGGTGGCGTTCCCGGCGACGGCGACGACGGGATCGGTCTCCGGGCGCTTGGGTCGCGGAGGCGGGGGGACGGGCGGCGCGGTCGGTGCCTGGGGGTACATGGTGGCGCTCCTCGGGGCGTCGGGACCGTCCCAGTGGAGCACCGGTCGCTCGGGACCGGTCCCGGCTCTGGGGCCGGATCGCCCGTTCAGGCCCCGGCCCGCGCCTGCCGTGGCACGATCCGACCTGGACAGGAAACCGGACTTTCCCGCGTGGGAACCGGCCACCGAAGAGGAACGGGAGATCCATGAAGGCGAAATCCAGAGCACTTGCAGTCGGGGCCGCGGCTACGGCGGTCGCCGCCGGGGCGGCGGTCATCGTGGCGGTCCGGTCCAGGCGGGCCGCGCCGATCGGCAGGGTCCGCGTGAACAAGTTCGACCGCTGGTTCGACACCCTCGACACCGAGGGGAACGACTACATCACCGAGGCGAACCTGAACGACGCGGCCGCCCGCGTCCTGGGCGCCCGCGGCGTCCCGGTCGAGAGCCCCATGGGCCTGGAGCTGCGCGAGGCCACGCAGCGGCTGTGGGCCGAGTTCATCGCGCCGAAGGCCGACGCCGAGGACGGCCGCGTGGGGCGCAGGCAGCTGCGGGCCGCGCTCGCCGAGCACATGCTCACCGACCAGATCGTGGCGGCGGCGAAGCTCGCCTCGATCGCGGACGCGTACTTCGCGATCGCCGACGCGGACGGCGACGGCCTCATCAGCTCCGGCGAGTTCGTGCAGCTGCTGCGCAACTGGAACGGCGTGGACTACCAGGAGAGCCACCGCGTGTTCGAGTACCTGGACGCCGACCACGACAACCGGATCTCGCCGGACGAGTGGCGCGGCGCGATCTTCGGGTTCTTCCTCGGCACCGAGCGGAACCACCCGGCGAACGACCTCATGGGGAAGGTCGGCAGCCCGATACTGTCCCCGGCGGACTTCTGACGGGAACGCACAGGCGAGGCCCGGGGCGGTCGCCCCGGGCCTCGCCTGTGCGCGGAGTGCGCTTATTGCAAGCGGCGCAGGGCGACCGCGCGTTCGACGAGTTCGAGCATCGCGCCCGCGCCGTCGGCCGAGCGCAGGACCGCGGCGAACGCGGTGTGCGGTTCGCGGTCGGCATCGAGCGCGGCCTGGATCGCCTGCGTCAGGGCCTCGATCGGATCGTCTTCGCCTGCAACGGTGCCGAGGCCGATCCCGGCGACGCGGGCGGCGTTGCCGCGCTGCTCGGCGGAGTGGGGCGTGAACACGAGCGGGGTCGCGCACAGCAGTCCCTCGACCATCGAGGAGTGTCCACCGTGGATGACGGCGGCGACGCTGCGGGACATCAGGTCGACCGCGTCGTGCCGGAACCCCGCGACCTCGATCTCCGCGTCACCGGCGGCGGCCCGGACCTGGTCGGCGAGCGCGTCGCTCTCGGGCCCTTCTGCACCGAGCGTCACCGCCAGGCGCACGCCGAGGCCGCTCGCGGCGGCGACGACGCGCAGCAGGTCCTTGTCCCCCGCGCCCGAGCCGCCGAGCGTGATATTCAGGACCGGCTCGCGTTGAGTCCGGACCGGTTGCGCCAGCAGCTCACTGGGCACGAGCGGTCCGATGTGGCGGATCTCGGCGGTCAGGCCCGCCACGAGCCCGGCGGTCTCGGCCGGGACCTCCGAGAGCGGGTCGAGCAGCGGCAGGTCGGGCACGAGCACCGCGTCCCCCAGAGGCCTGCGGTGCTCGGGTTCGACCTCGACGGCTTCGAGGGTCGCCAGGATCTCCGGGAGCACCGCGTGCATCGGGTGTTTGAACAGGCGCAGGTTGTGGCAGGTGAAGCTCGGCAGGCCGCGCATCGAAGCCGCCACCGAGGCGGTGTTGCGCATGTCGCTGACCACGGCGTCGGGCGCGAACTCGTCGATCGCCCGCAGCTCGTCGCGCAGGGACGAGCGCACGTAGATGGGGCTGGCGAGCCGCGTGCGCGCGAACGCACGCAGGCTCGCGACGTCGTCCATGCCCCGCCAGGCCGGGGCGGGCCCGATCTCGTCGATGCCGATCCACTGCAGCCCTGCGTGTTCCACGAGGTGCCGGGCCTCTTCGTGGACGGCGACGGCCACGGTGTGCCCGGCGTCGGCGAATCGCCTTGCGGCCGTGCGCATGCGCGTCACGTGGCCGAGGCTGGAGCGGCTGAAGGCGACGAACAACACCCTCAGCGGACGGGAGTCAGTCATGACCCTACTTTCTAAGACGGAGTGAGCGCTAGGAACGCGCAGTGCTGCAACGGAACTCGCGGGGACGAGCGAGTCCGGGGACCGTCAGCAGGGGTCCTTTGTGGGGATCACGCCCAGATTATCACCGGAAAGTGCATTCGATAAGGGACAGGTCCCATTCATCGGGACGATCAGAGGCGGGCGGCCTCCTGGACGAGCCGCTTCGCGTGGGCGACGTCGCGGGCCTGGGTCGGGGTCTCCACGATGAGCGGGATGCCGGCCAGCGCGGGGCTCGCGGCGACGGAGCGGAGGCCGTCGTCGCCGAGAATGCCTTCGCCGAGCGTCTCGTGCCGGTCGCGGCGCGAGTCCATCGGGTCCTTGCTGTCGTTGTAGTGGATCAGGCCGATCCGGCCGGGCCCGACGGCGGCGTTCAGGGCTTCGAGCGAGGCTTCGAGGCCGTCCCGGTCGGCGAGGTCTTCCCCGGCGGCGTGCAGGTGGCAGGTGTCGAGGCAGAGGCCGACTTCCGCGATGCCGACGGCGTCGAGGTACTCGCCAGCGGTCGCGAAGGTCCACGCCATCGAGTTGGCGCCTCCGGCGGTGGGCTCGACCAGGAGCCGCACGGACGGCGGCGCGTCTTTGAGGGCGGCGCGGTAGGCCTTGCGGAGCCGCTTGAGCGCGGCGGACCGGTCGCCGTCGATCGACGAACCGGCGTGCACGACGACCCCGGCCGCGCCGATCTGCCCCGCAGCGCTCAACGCGAGGCGCAGGTGCTCGACCGACTTCTGGACCGCTTCCTTCTCGGGCGAGGCGAGGTTCAGCAGGTAGGCGGCGTGCACGAAGACCGGCCAGCCGCGTTCGGCGCACTGCTCGCGGAACTCCGCGGCCACGTCGGGGTCGACGCGGGGCGGGGCCCATCCGCGCGGGGAGCCGAGGAACACCTGCAGCGTCTCGACCTCGTACTCGTCCGCGTTGGCCAGGCCTTTCTTGACGAGCCCGCCCGCAACCGGGACGTGCGCGCCGACGCGGTGCGCTGCCTTGTCCGTTCCCACCTGGTCCCCCTGTTATCTGCGAAGTCACCGGCTCCGGCGCTACCGCCCGCGCCCGCAGGCGCCTACATTAGCGGAGGAGACCGAAGGGGGAAACGACATGGCGAACGCCGCGAACAGCACTGCGATCCGCGTGTACGGGGCCGAGTGGTGCGGGGACTGCCGGCGCACGAAGCGGCAGCTCGACGAGCTCGCGATCGGTTTCGACTACGTCGACCTCGAGGCCGACCCGGCCGCCGCCGGGAAGGCGCAGGCCATCTCGGGCCGCACGAACATCCCGGTCGTGGTCTACCCGGACGGGACGCACCACGTCGAGCCGAGCAACGCCGAGGTCGAGGCGAAGCTGCGAGAGCTCGCGATCCTTTCTTAAGCGTTGGGCCCGGGTCTGACCCGGGCCCCGCTGCTATTTTTCGAGGAGCGCGGCGTTGCATTCGCGCTGCAGGGCCTCGTCGGCCCACATGGGATGCTGCGGGGCCGCGTTAGAGCAGACGATCGAGCCCCACGCGCCGACGCGCACGGAATGGGCGATCGCGTCGCGGCAGATCTGGGCGCCGACCGGGCCTTCCTCGAAGCGGCCGTCGCGGGGCGTGTAGCCGACCCAGCCTTCACCGAAGAACAGCGGGACGCCTAGGCGGGCCGCGTGGTCGGCGGCCGTATCGATCCAGTCGCGCAGGCGGTTCGCCATCGCGATCCGGTGGGCCCCATAGCGGTCGTAGAGCCACCGGTCGAACTTCTCGGGGTCGCACCAGTCGTGGACGTAGATCTCGGCAGGCTGCATGATCGAGGCCTTCAGCTTCCACGCGTTCGCTTCGGGCAGCCGCCATTCGGCGAGCGGCGGGGCGCCGGGGCGGAGCAGTTCGGCGTCGGCGAGTTCCTGATCGAACAGCGCCGGATCGCGGCGGAGGCCGAACTCCTCGACCAGGTCGTCGAGGACGCCGTACACGTAGGGGTGGAAGGCGAGCGCGGTCGCGTTGCGCGGCAGGCCGCGCAGGGACCCGACCGGGACGCCGCCGTAGTTCGGGGCGCACAGGACTTCGGGGTGGCGGGCCTGGAACGCGGCGATCCCGGCTTCGAGGCGGCCCTGGAGTTCGACCACGGCGTCCTCGATGCCGGGCAGCCGGGCCGTGAGGTGTCCGATCTGGACTTCGTTGTGCGGCTCGACGCACGCGATGACATGCGCGAGACCGTGTTCGGCCAGGTAGTCGACCAAGTCGGCCTGGGCCTCGGCGAGCACGGTGAGCCGGTCTTCGGGGTCGACCGCGTGCAGCGCCTCGTACCAGGCCGGATTGTCGGCGAAGGCCGGGCTCTGCTGGTACTCCCAGGAGGAGGCGATGACCTTGACGCCGTGGCGGTCGGCGGCGCGGCACAGGTCGAGCAGGTGGGCCTTCGCGTCGATCACGGTGGGCTCGCGCACGTCGTACCAGCGGACCCGCGAGCCGTACTCGCCGCCGAGGGGTTCGAGGCGCAGCGCGGTGGTGTCGATGCCGGACCTGAAGAGCAGGAACGGCATCGCGCAGATCCGCACGGCGTTGTAGCCGAGGTCGACGGCGCGGGCGAACGCGGCGTCGAGGTCCTCGAACGGCTCGCCGGGGCCGGTGCGCACGTACCAGGAGAAGTCCCAGAGGGTGATCGCCAGGCGTTCGGGCAGGTGGTCGGGTATCACTGGTGCTCCTTGTTGGTCGTGGGTTCGAGGCGGGCCTTGCCGACCCGGATCAGGGTGGCTGAAGCAATGTGGACGCCGTCTGCGGCGTCGCGCACGGACGGGTCGACCCAGACGCCCGTGGCGCGCCGCCAGGGCAGGAGTTCGAGACGTAGGTCGTGCTCGGCGAGGGCGTCGCGGTGCGGTGTGAGGTCGATGTCCCAGGGGCGGCCGTGCCAGAAGTGGTCGGAGACGAAGCGGTCGCCGATGTAGGCGCGGCCGACGTCGCCGGTCCACTGGAGACGCAGCAGGGCCCGGTCCGTGTCGAAGTCGGGGATGTCGAGGTGGACGACGGCGGCGTTCGCGTAGTCGCGCGGAGCGCTGAGGCGGTGCATCGGGCCGCCGCGCGCGGGGGCGGGCGCGGGTCCGGTTTCGGGGTTGTCCTCGACCGGGACCGGAACGGGCCCGGCATCATGCGCACGCAGAGTCCATATGCGCCAAAGATCCTGATCCCGAGGCAGGTCGAGGTCAGCGCCGGTGAAGCCGTCAGGAGCGGGCCAGACCGCGATGCTCGCCTGCGGCGCCTCGGTATGGACGACGAGGTCGCCCGCTTCGGCGTAGACCGGCGCGTCGGAAACGACGAGTCGGTCGCGCCCGGCGATCGGAAGCCGGTAGAGGCGGTTCGCACTCGCTTCGTCGAGCACCAGGAGACGCACGCCGTCTAGCGACACGACACAGTCCGGGCCGGGAGGCGAAGGAAGCTCCACGATGGAACCGTCGCCGAGGACGATCTCAACCGGGATGCCGTCGGCAGCGGCGAAGACGACGAGGTCGTCCAGACGGGTGAGCAGTTGCGCTGTGGCACTTCGAAGTGCAAGGTCAGACGTGAGCGCGTACCGGAGCGGCCAGGCGAAGGAGTGCCCGGCGGGCACGTCGACAGGGACGGTCGGGACGGTCACGGTCTCGTCTTCGAAGCGGACCGTGAACTGGACGCCGTTCTGACCCGCGATGGGCTGCTTCGGCGGCTGGTAGGTGGTCAGGAACAGGTAGCCGCTGGTGCCGTCCGACCGGACGGCCCACCGCAGGTCGCCGGGGTCCTCGCTGCCGCCGCCTATATGTGCGTCCATGGCGGCGATCCGGTGGCCTTCTTCGCGGAGCCAGAGGTGCTGGCGGCGAAGCAGGTGGTGGTGCGGGCGGATCTGGCCGTGCTCGCCGATCGGCGCGTGGAAGTCGTAGGACAGCTGCGGCACGTCGTTGGGGTACCCGGTAGCCTGCGATTCCTGTTCGGTCCCTTGGGGTCCGGTGCGCTGGGTGCCGCCCGCGTACATGTAGAAGCCCTGCCAGGCCGAGCCGGAGCCGATCTTGGCGAGGGCGAGGTTGGCGACGTCCTCGGGCGAGACGAGGGGTCGGCGGTGGTAGGCCACGTGCATGCCGCCGCCGAGTTCGCAGGTGGCGAAGGGCCGCAGCTTGTCCTCTTTGGTCTCAGTGGTGGTGATGCCGTCGAGGGCTTCGCGGAGGTCGGCGCCCACGCTGAGGTCGTCGCGAACCTCGGAGTACCGGAAGTGGAGGGGCGCGAAGGCGGGCCACTCGGTGGTCTCGTCCTCCCAGAAGCCGTCGGCATAGGCGCCGTACACGGGCAGCAGGTTGTCGGGAACCTGGGCGCCGCCCCAGCCGGTCGCGGTCCAGATGGGGACGCGCAGCCCGGCGGCCTCGGCGATCTCGCGCAGGGTGCGCAGGTGCTCGGGCTGGTCGTACAGCTCGTTGTCGACCTGCGCGCCGAGGACCGGGCCGCCCTCGGTGTGGGTCAGGCCTTGGAGCTGGGCGGCGATCTGGGCGTAGAGGGGCCGCACGAGTTCGAGGTAGGCCGGGTCGTTCGTGCGGGGTTTGAGGTCGCGGGCGAGGAGCCAGTCGGGGAAGCCGCCGTTGCGGTACTCGCCGTGGCCCCAAGGGCCGAGGCGGGCGATGACGTCGAGGCCGTGGGCGGCTGCGGTTTCGACGAACGCGCGCAGGTCGCGGTTGCCGGTCCAGTCGAAGCGGCCGGGCTCGGGTTCGTGTGCGGCCCAGAAGATGTAGGTCGCGACGGAGTCGAGTCCGCCCGCGCGGGCGTGGCCGAGGACTTCGCTCCAGCGCTCGCGCGGGATACGGGAGTAGTGGATCTCGCCGGTGACCGGCATCCACGGGCGGCCGTCGCGCTCGAGGTAGCGGCTGGTGACCGCGATGCGGTCGGGCGCACCGGCGGGCTCGCCGTACGGCAGGTGGTCGCGGACGGGCGGTGTGGGCCTGAAGACTTGGAGGTTGTTCATGTCATTCCTTCGCGGCTTCGGCGGCGACGGCGCGGGCCGCCGGGTTGAGGTGGTCGCGGTCGAGGGCTTCGAGGGCCAGGGCGGCGGCCCGTTCGGGTGCCGCGTCGAGGAGCGCGAGTTGCGCGCGCAGGACGAGGACCCGGGTGTCGTGGGCGGCTTGGAGGTCGGTGGTGAAGAGCAGCATGGCGGGGAGTGAGGTCGCGAAGTAGTCGATGGTGGCGACGGTGTCGGCCTGCGCTTCGATGTAGCGGGCGAGGTCGTCGCGGAGCGCTTGGGCCGCTTTGGTGTCGCCGAGGCGGCGGAGCGCGGTGACCGAGGCGGCGGTGTGCTCGGAGTGGGTTTGTACCTGCATGGTCTGGAAGTCGCCGTGCTGGGCGGCGGCCTGCTGCCAGGCGAGGCGTGCGCCGGTTTGGTCACCGTTGGCGGCGAGGGCGTCGCCGAGGAGGAGATGAAGGTCGGCGGTATTGGCGAGCGGATGGCGAGCCTCGCCGAGGCTCGGAACCGGAGCGAGCGCGGCATGAGCGTGGGTGACGGCGTACGAGGGCGGGTTCGTTTCCGCCGCTGTTGCCTCTTCCGAGCCCGACTCCGCGCCCGCGCGGGCACGCGTGGCCGTGGCGGAGGCGATCGCGCCCGCCTCAGCGGCTGCTCCCGCTCCCGTCAATGCTTGCTGCGCAAGGTCACCGTGGGCAACCTCCCAGGCCGCGAGGACTCGGCCTTCGCCTCCCTCCCACGGCTGGAAGGCGTGGCCGGTAAGCACATCGAGCGCGTCGGCTGCTCGGCCCACCGCGCTGAGGAGCTCGGCGAACTGCACCGCGAGGTCGTCCCGCGAATCGACCAGATCGCGCCGATCCTCCAGGGCTGCAACGCGCTTCTCGGGGCTGACGCCCCTCCGGGCGTCGAGATGGTCGGCCTCGTACAGCAGCCGCGCGTCGTCGGGCGCGGCGGCGCGGGCGCGCCCGTACCAGCGCGCGGCGCGTTCCGGATCGCCTTCCACGTTGTAGGCGGCGACGCCGAGATTGCGGAGCACCACCGGATCGCCCGTCGAAGCGGCGATCTCCCAGGCAGCGATCGCTTCGCGCTGACGGCCCGCCGCGTAGAGACGGTGCCCGGCGAGACCGGCGATGACCGGGTCGTCGGGGCGGCGCTCGCGCAAGCGGGCGAGGGCGTCGTCCTCGGTGCGCGTCGGGAAGCACCAGGTGCGGTCGAGGTCGCGAACCACTTGCAGCGCAAGCTCGGCGGCGGCCTCGTCGCCGCGCTCGAAGGCGAGGTCGGCGCGGTGGAGCCATGCGAGAGGAGCGACATTGACCTGCCCGGCGGCGGGGGCGAGCCTGGCGGCGTTCGCGAAGGAGTCGATGGCGGCTTCGTCCTCGCCGATCGCGCGGTATTCGAGGGCGATGTCGAGGGCGATCGTCGGGTCGGAAGTCGGCCTCGTCGGCGGAGCAGGCGCAGGGTCCGCCGTCTGCTCGGCGTCAAGGCCGAAACGCGTCGCGAGGTCGCGGGCCCACGCGTCGAGCGGGTTGTCGCGCAAGGTGTCGCGAACGATTCGGGCTGCGCTGGCGCCGTCGCCCCGGTTCTCGCGGCCGTTGCGGTCCTCGCGGTCGCGGCGAAGCACCGCGACGGCCAGGAGGTTCCGGGCCTGCGTATGGCGCGGGCTGCGGGCGACGACCTCTCGTAGCCCGGGTTCCGCGTCGCGACCGGCAGCGAGATCGAGCCGGGCGGTCGCGACGGCGGCCGCATCCGCCCAGGCACTATCCCAGCCCGCTTTCCCGAAGGCCGCAACGGCTTCGGCCTCACGCCCCTGCCTGGCCAGTACCGCGCCGAGCCGGTAGTGCGCCTCGCCGTCGCGCGGGTTCGGGTTACGACGGGTCAGCCGCTCGACAGCGGTGCGCAGATGCGCCTCCGCTTCCGAGAGTCGCCCGGCGCTGGCGAGACGGGCCGCCAGCGCGGTGTTGCATCGGGCGTCGCCGGGGTCGCGGCGGAGCGCTTCGTGCCAGTACGGCTCGGGCGAGCGGGTCGCGTGGCGGTACTGGTCGAGGTGGAGGCCGGTCAGGTACAGCTCGTCGGTCGACGGGATCGCCTCAGGCGCAGGCGGTTCGGTCGCGGGCTCGACGGCGGGCGCTTTCGGCTCCGCCGCACGAGCCTCGACCGGCCGGGCCTCCTTCGACTCCGTCGCGCCCCACTCCCCCGACGCCGCCCTAGGCCGCCAAGCCACCAGTACCTCCCCGCCGTGCTCGACCTCCAGCTCCAGGTCCGTCTCCGCGAGCCCCTCCGCCAACTCGACTTCCTCCACATACGGCGAGCCGGGCGCCAGATCAGTCACGACCTCGTGCAACACCTGACCCTTGGCCCGCAGCACCACCCGCGCGCCGGCGCGCGGCGCAGTCACCGCCGCGCCGATCCGTGCCCGCAATCCCTCGACCCCGGCCCCGGCCCCGGCCCTGACCTCCAAGCTCACCGCCGCATCCAATGTGGCCTGATGCGCCGGCCCGATCTCCTGGATCGGGTACCAGTACTGGGAGAACGTCTTCGTCTCCCCCGGCGCCAGGAACGCGAAGTCGGGCTGGTTGTCCGTGAACACCCCGGCCATCAACTCCACATACGGACCGCTGTCATCGGTCAGGTGCGCGTCCCACGCCCACCCGAACGGAGCGTTGCCCCAGGTCCACTGCTTCTTGCCGGGCGCGATCCGGTGGTCGGCCCAGTGCACGAACCCGGCTCCTGCACCGTGGTCGTAGCCGCCGAAGAAGTCGTCCTCGGTGCCGAGGCACATGTACGAGGTAGGGACCGGGATGTTGCGGTACCAGTCGAGCCTGTCGCCGCCGGGTCCGCGCCCCGGATAGTCGACGCCGTAGTAATGCCCTTGGGCCGCAGGGAAAGTGGTGGTGGCGCGCTTGGCGTGGTCGGCCACGACCCGCACATCAGCGGGGAAGAACGACTGGTAGTCCTCCCCCGCTTTGGCGGCGACGTTGGCCCACCACAGGAAGGTCTGGACCTCGTCGGTGCGGTTGACGAGGTGCCCGCGCAGTTCGATGAGCGCTGAGTCGGGGCGCAGCCTGATGCCGTGCATGCCCTGCATGCGCGCGAACGGGTCGTGGTCGGAGCACCAGACGGTGACCGATCCGTCCTCTTCGGACTCGATCAGCGTCTCGACGGGCAGGTGCGTGGCGGGCCGGTGGTGCTGGGGCCAGTTGAACTCGACGCCGCCGGAGACCCAGGGCCCGGCGAGGCCGACGAGGGCGGGTTTGATGACGTCGTTGCGGTAGAAGAAGTCGTAGCCGCGGGTCTTGTCGAGGCCGATGTGGATGCGGCCGCCGAGTTCGGGGAGGACCATGAGCCGCACGTACGCGTTCTCGAGGTGGATGGCGTCCCAGTCGCGCGGGGCCTTCTCCCGCGCCACGGCGTCGATGAACGGCAGCGGGTAGACCGCGCCGGAGGAGCCCTGGTAGACGCGCTGGTCCAGGTAGGCGGGGTACCGGTCGGGTGCGGCGGGGGCGTAGGAGTCGATGGCGACGGGTTCGCGCCAGGCCTTCACCGGCCGGTCCGCGAGGGCCGCCGGGGCTGGGGGTAGGACGATCCTCGACTCTTCGTTCGGCATGTGTTCGACCTTATGCGGGCTTGACATGCGGTGCCTATGGTCATTTCAATGGCGGGTATGGACGAACCACCGATCAGCGAGGGTTTCGCGGGGCAGCGGATGCTCGTGGTCCCCCGCGCTGCTGTCGAGCAGGCGCTGCGGCACCCGGTGACGGGGAAGCTCCTGGTCACCGATGCCGGGTACTTCCCTCATGCCGCGCGGCACGGGCGGTCGCGGCCTGGGGGCGCGGCCGAGCACCTGCTGCTGGTGTGCACGGGCGGCGCGGGCTGGTGCGAGGTCGGGGGCGCGCGGTTCCCGGTGTCGCGCGGGGGCGTGGTGCTCCTGCCCGCCGGTCGGGCCCATGCGTACGGTGCGGCCCAGGACGATCCGTGGACGCTGTGGTGGCTGCATTTCGCGGGCGCCGACGCGGCTGGCCTGGTGCGGGCGGCGCATGAGGCGGCGGGCGGGCCGGTGACGCATCTGCGGGACCCGGCGCCGGTCGCGAGCCTGGTTTCGCAGGTCATCGACGCGCTCGACGCGGGAATGACCAGCGCGGCGCTCATCCGGGGGTCGGGGGCGGCCTGGCATGCGCTCGCGCATGTGGTCGCGACGGGCCGCCGCAATCCCGGTTCGCAGTTGAGCCCTCTGGAGCGGGCGGTCGAGCATCTGCGGGCGACCGCGCCGAGGCGCACGTCGGTGGCGGCGCTCGCTTCGATGGTGGGGTTGAGTCAGTCGCAGTTGAGCGCGCTGTTCCGCGAGCACTTGGGCGTCTCGCCGCTCCAGTACCAGGTGCAGCTGCGGATGGCGCGGGCCCGGGAGCTGCTCGACGGCACGGATCTGGCCGTGGCGGCGATCGCGCGCGAGACGGGTTTCGACGACCCGATGTACTTCTCGCGCCAGTTCAACCGGCACCATGGCCTGACGCCGAGCGCGTATCGTCAACGGCCGCAAGGCACCTGACTAGTACTTGTGGGCCTGCATCACGAGGTGGGCGCGGAAGGAGCGCAGCAGTTCGCGGTAGTGCTCGACGTCCAGGTGCTCGCCGGGGCGGGTCAAGGTCAGCTGGGTGACGTAGGAGACGAGCACGTCGCCGGGGTAGCTGAAGCCGTCAGTCACACTGTCGTGCAGCCAGTCCAGGTGCGGGTTGAGCGCGGTGCGGACGGCGGCGGTGACGCGCTCGGCGTGGAACTTCACCGTGAGGTCCGCGGGCCACGACATGAGGGCGTCGCCGATCGCGTCGGCGACCGCCAACGTCAGGTCCTGCTTGAACTTGGTGTCGACCTTCCAGTCCGGCAAGGGGTACCGGTCTGCGGCGGCGCTGTCGCGCGCGGATTCGAGGCTGTTCACGGCTCAGGCGCTCTTCGGCTTGCGGGCCGCGGTCTGCTTCGCGGTCTTCTTCGCAGCGGGCCCCCGCGCGGTGGACTTCTTGGCGGCTTTCTTCGCGGTCTTCTTGGCGGGCCTGCGGCCGGTCTCCTTCGCCTCGACGCTCTTCTGGAGGGCGTCCATGAGGCTGATGACCTTGGCTTTGGGCGATTCGGCCTTGGACTTGGCGGGCCGCTTGCCGCCGCGCGCCTTGGCGTCGATGAGGGCCCGCAGGGCCTCCTGGTAGTCGTCGCTGTACTCCTCGGGGTCGAAGTCGCCGGTCATGGCGTCGATGAGGGTGGCGGCCATCTGGAGTTCCTGCTTGCGGGCCTCGCTTTTCTCGAGGCCGCCGGTCTCGGGGGCGCGGATCTCGTCGGGCCAGAGCATGGTGTGCAGGACGAGCATCTCGTCGCGGGGCCGCAGGGCCGCGAGGCTTTCGCGGCGGCGCAGGGCGACCTTGACGATCGCGATCTTGCCGGACTCCTCGAGGGCTTCGCGCAGGAGCACGTACGGCTTCCCGGCGGCCTTGCCGGGGTCGGCGTAGTAGGACCGCTCGTAGTGGATGGGGTCGATCTGGTCGCTGCTGACGAACTGGACGACCTCGATGGTCTTCGAGGAGCTGACGGGCAGGTCCTCGAGTTCGTCGTCGTCGAGGAGGACGACTTCGCCGCTCTCGTGGTCGACGCCTTTGACGATGTCCCCGGCCGGCACGACCTCGTCGTCGAGCTCGCAGACCTTCTGGTAGCGGATGCGGCCGCCGTCGGCCGCGTGGTACTGGTGCATGGAGACGTCGTGGTTGGACGTGGCCGATCGCAGGCTGACGGGGATGCTCACCAGCCCGAACGCGATCACTCCGGTCCAGATCGCAGGCATGGTCACAGCATGACACCCACGGTCACGATGAGAGCACAATACGTGATATTTGCTCGTGAGTTGGGTACCTTCGAGGCATGCCGACCGGTTTCCGGGAGCCCATGCTCGCGACGCTCACCGAGCGCCGCTTCTCAGGCGCCGGATGGCTGTTCGAACGCAAGCTCGACGGCATGCGGGCCCTGGCCGTGAGGGACGGCGGCAGCACGGAGCTGTGGTCGCGCAACGGGAACCGGCTCGCCGAGCAGTTCCCCGAACTCGTGGCCGCGCTCGACGCGCAAGGCGCCCCCGCGTTCACCGCCGACGGCGAGATCGTCGCGTTCGACGGGAAGACGATGAGCTTCGCGCGCCTCCAGGCCCGCATGCACCTCACCGGCGCCGAGCGCATCGCCGCCACGGGCGTCGGCGTCTACTACTACCTGTTCGACCTTTTGTCCTATGCGGACGTCGACCTCGCGGGGCTGCCGCTGCGGGACCGCAAACAGCTCCTGCGGCGCGCGTTCGCGTTCCGCGACCCGCTGCGGTTCTCCGTGCACCGCAACGCCGACGGCGAGGCGTACTTCGCGCAGGCCTGCGAGAAGGGCTGGGAAGGGGTCATCGCCAAGCGCGCGGACTCGCGGTACCGGTCGGGCAGGTCGAAGGACTGGCTCAAGTTCAAGTGCGTGCGCGACCAGGAGTTCGTGGTCGGCGGCTTCACCGACCCGCAGGGCACGCGGGCCGGGTTCGGGGCGCTGCTCGTCGGGTACCACGACCGGGGCGGGACGCTGCGGTACGCGGGGAAAGTGGGGACCGGGTACGACGAGCGGACGCTACGGGACTTGCGCAAGCGCATGGATGCCTTGGCGCAGCACGAGAACCCGTTCGCCGACCCCGTGCGCGAGAAAGGCGCCCACTGGATTCGCCCCGAGCCCGTCGTCGAGGTCGGGTTCAGCGAATGGACCCCCGACGGGATGCTGCGCCACCCGCGCTACCGGGGCGAGCGCACCGACAAACCGGCCCGCGACGTCGTCAAGGAGACGAGCTGATGGCACCGACACTGCACGTCGCCGACCACGACATCAACGTGACCAGCATCGACAAGGAGCTGTTCCCCGAGGACCACGTCAGCAAGGGCGACATGCTCCTCCACTACGCCACCGTGGCCGAAGCGATGGTCCCCCACCTGGCCGGGCGGCCGCTCACACTGCTGCGCTTCCCGCACGGGATCGGGTCCGACGGGTTCTTCCAGAAGCACCCGCAGGGCCGCGTGCCCGAATGGGTGCGCACCGTCGAGGTCCCGCTGCGCCGCTCAGAGGGGAACGTCCAGTACGTGGTGTGCGACGACGCCGCGACGCTCCTGTACCTGGCGAACCTGCTCGCCATCGAGTTCCACATCTGGACCGCCACGACCGACGACATCGAGCGCCCCGACCGGCTCGTGGTCGACATCGACCCGCCCGGGGAGGTCCCGGTCGCCGAGCTCCACTCGGTCGCGCGGCGCGCCCGCGACCTCTACCGCGAGGTCGGGCTGACGCCGTATCTGCAGGCCACGGGCGGGCGCGGGTACCACGTCGTCGCGCCGCTCGACCGCTCGGCCGACTTCGCGTCCGTGCGCGGCCTCGCGGGCGACCTCGCCGACCGCCTCGCCGACGCCGATCCCGACCGGCTCACCACCGCGCAGCGCAAGAACAAACGCGGCGACCGGATCTTCCTCGACGTCAACCGCAACGGCCACGGCCAGACCTTCGTCGCGCCCTACTCGCTGCGCGCCCGGCCCGGCGCGGCCGTCGCGACCCCGCTCGACTGGAGCGAGCTCGGCCGCTCCACCCCGAACGGCTACACCGCGGACTCGATCAGCAGGCGCCTGGCCCGCAAGGCCGACCCTTGGGCGGACATGGACGCCCACGCCGCCGCCCCGGCCGCCGCCCGGGAACGCCTGGACGCCCTGGAAAACGGACATTGAGGCAGTACCGCGGCGGTCGTCCGTCACACTCGGCACCATTTAGTTGACGTATCATCTAGACGTTCCTACGATTGCAGACATGAACGACATCGAGTTCGGCATCGACACCTTCGGCGACCTGCCCCGCGACGACCAGGGCAACATCACCACATTCGCCCAGGCCATCCGCGCCACCGTCGACGAAGCGGTCCTGGCCGACCAGACCGGCATCGACGTCATCGCCCTCGGCGAGCACCACCGCCCCGAGTTCGCGATCTCCACGCCCGAAACCGTCCTCGCAGGCATCGCCACGCGCACCTCGCGCATCAGGCTCTCCTCGGGCGTGACCGTGCTCAGCTCCGACGACCCCGTCCGGGTCTTCCAGCGGTTCGCCACGGTCGACGCGCTCTCGAACGGGCGCGCCGAGATCATCCTCGGCCGCGGCTCGTTCACCGAGTCGTTCCCGCTGTTCGGGTACGACCTCGCCGACTACGACGCGCTCTTCGAGGAGAAGATCGACCTCTTCCACAAGCTCCTCGACGAGGAGCCAGTGACCTGGAAGGGCACCCAGCGCGCCCCGCTCGTCGACCAGGACGTGTTTCCCAAGACCGAGTCCGGGCGCCTGCGCACCTGGGTCGGCGTCGGCGGGTCGCCGCAGTCGGTCGTGCGCACCGCCCAGTACGGGTTCCGGCTCATGCTCGCCGTCATCGGCGGCGCGCCCGAGCGGTTCGCGCCCTACGTCGACCTCTACCGGCGCGCGACCGCGCAGCTCGGCACGACCGCCTACCCGGTCGGGCTCCACTCCCCCGGTTTCATCGCCGACACCGACGAGCAGGCCAAGGAGCTGTTCTGGCCCGGCTACAAGGAGGTCCGCGACCGCATCGGCAAGCTGCGCGGCTGGCAGCCGGTCCGCCGCGACGAGTACGAGCACGAGATCGAGCACGGATCGCTCTACATCGGATCGCCCGAGACGGTGGCCCGCAAGGTCGCCAAGGCCATCCGCGGGCTCGACGTCGGCCGCTTCGACCTCATCTACTCCGCGGGCGGCTCGGTCAAGGCCAGCGACCGGCTCCGTGCCGTGGAGCTCTACGGCACCAAGGTGATCCCGCTCGTCCGCGAACTCCTCGCCGAGGAGTCCTGATGGACGCCAAGACGATCGGCATCCTCGGCGCGGGCAAGGTCGGGACCGTCCTGGCCCGGCTCGCGCTCAAGGCCGGCCACCAGGTGCTCGTCGCCGGTTCGGGCGATCCGCAGAAGATCGCCCTCACCGTCGAAGTCCTCACGCCCGGCGCCGAAGCGGTCCGGGCCGCCGAGGCCGCCGAGCGCGCGGACCTCGTGGTCCTCGCGCTCCCGCTCGGCAAGTACCGGACGATCCCGGCCGCCAGCCTCGGCGGCAAGCTCGTCGTCGACGCCATGAACCACTGGTGGGAGGTCGACGGCCCGCGCGAACGCGTCCTCGACCCCGGCGTGTCCTCCAGCGAGTTCCTGCGCAAGCACCTCGCGGTCGATCGTTTCGTCAAGGCCTTCAACCACATGGGCTACCACGATCTCGAGGACGGCGCCCGCCCTTCCGGTGCGCCGGGCCGCAAGGCCATCGCGATCGCCGGGGACGACGACGCCGACCTCGCCGCCGTCGCGGACCTGGTCGACGCCTTGGGATTCGATCCCGTCATCGCCGGTCCCCTCGCCGAGGGCGCCCGCATGGAGCCGGGCACGCCCGTGTTCGGCGCGAACGTCGAAGCGCCCGAACTGAAGACGCTGCTCGCCGCCTGAGCCGCTACGCGGTCGTGAGGCCGGTGAGGCGGGCCAGGAGTTCCGCTGCGGTCACGGGGTCGAGGTCGCGTGCCGGGAGTGGCTGGGCGTGGTCGGGGTGGCGGTTGCGGTTCGCTTGCAGGCGAACGTTGGTGACGGTGTGGACGGTGTCGCGGTCGGGGGTGTACGCCTCGGGCGCGGGGTCGACGTCGGCGAGGAGGTGACCGCCGCGGAGTTCACGTTGCAGGTGCCAGCCCCAGCCTTCGCCGCCTTCGGGTGAGCCGTTGAGCTCGGTCCACCCGAAGCGGGCGCCGAGGGTGCCGAAGTCGCCTTGGAAGCCGTCGAAGCGGGTGAGGCGGCCGGTGTCGAGCTCTGCCGCCGTGAAGACGGGGACCGGCCGGGAGAGCTGGTCGAACGGCTGGATGAGCAGGTAGTCGGCGAAGATCCGAATCCAGGCGGCGGTGTCGTCGCCGAGGAGTGCGGGGTGGGCCAGGCGGATCTCGTCGCCCGGGTCGCACTCGCGGTCGTCCACGTCGGCGAAACCGCCGTCTTCGGCGATGCGGAGGCCCGCGCCGCGCGCGAACCAGACGAGGCGGCGGGTGAAGGCCCCGGTGATCGGGTGGGCGTCGAGGACGCGGAGGTCGTCGCGAGTGAAGACGCGGCCCGAGAGCATCTGCGCCTCAAGGAGTCGCGCGCGTTCGTCGGCGGTGTCCTCGACCTTCTTGACGAGGGTCCGCCAGCGGAGGAACGCGGGTTTGGCGACCGTCTCGTCGTCGCGGAGGCCGGGCTTGGGCAGGCGCGGGCGCAGCTTGCCCGCGTCGTCTTGGAGCTGCGGGGTGAGGAGCGAGTCGAACCGGAGGCTGAACTGCCGCTTGCCGTAGTCGAAGACGAGGTTCGCGGGGTCGGTCATGCCGTGGTCGGGGGCGAGCCGGTCGGTGAGCTGACAGAAGTCGAGGCCGCGCGCGGCGGCGACGCGGTCGGCGAGGACCTTGGCGCGGGCGGTGACCGAGGGGAACTTGTCGAGCATGTGGAGGGCGCGGAGTTCCCGGAACGCGGCGTCGGTGCCGATGTGGGCGATGACTTCGAGGCCGAGGAGGGCGCGCTCGGTCTGGCTCTGGCCGGGCCACTGCCGGATGCGCGGGGCGAGGGCCACTACGGCGTCGTCGCCGCCGAACGCGCCGAGCTGGTCGACCACCCAGGAGTCCTTGCTCGGGGAGTTCGAGCGTATCCACAGGTCGAACAGGGCGATCGAGAACCGTTGCAGGGAAGCCGGATCGCAGGCTTCGGCGAAGTCGTCGACACCGGGGAACGGCAGGCGCGGCGTCCAGAGCGCGAGGGCCGCGACGAAGTGCCGGACGGTCTCGGTCGGCAGGGCCTGTTCGTTGCCGCGCAGCATGATCGGCGGGAGGAGCAGCGGGTCGGCCCATTCGCCCGTTTTCGATGCGGCGGCGAGGGGGATGCGGGTGTCGGTGGCGAGGAGCTCGCGCAGGCGCGCGAGCGCTTCGGGGCCCTGGGGCTCGGCGGCCGCGAGGAGGGCGTCGTCGCCGAGGCGGCGGGCGAGGTAGCGGAGCGCGGCCTCGCCGCCGTCGCGCTGGCGCTTGTCCGCGCCGAACGCGCTGGGGACGAGCAGGGGGACGGCGTGCTCGCGGTGGCGGTCGAGCCAGTCCGTGGCGTGGGCGCGCGCGGATTTGAGGCGGGCGAACCAGTCGGCGGCGAGCGCGGCGGCCTCGCGGCTGCGGATCGGGACGAGGGCGCTCGCGTACTTCGGGGCGGTGGCGAGCTTCGCGAGCACGGCCGGGACTTCGGCGGTGCCCCTGCGGGCGAGGCGGCCGCGCAGGTGCTCGGTGAGGCCGAAGCCGTGGTCGCTGTCGGAGGCCCAGAACGCGTCCTCGTCCCAGGAGGCGAATCCGGGTTCCTTCACGAGGATCGCTTCGCGTTCGCCTGGGGCCCAGACGAGTTCAGTGCCTTCGGGGGCTTGGAGGCCGTCGACGGGGGCGGGGGCGCGGCGGCGCTTTCGTTCGGCCCAGGCGGGCGAGCGGAGCGCGGCGGGCAGGTCTTCGGCACTCGCGGCGGGCGGCGCGGCCTCGGCGAGGATGCCGTCGACCACGGCGCGTTCGAGGTCGCCGAGTCCCTTCAGGACTTCGGGGAGGTCGTGGCCGGAATTGTGGAGGATGCCCGCGATGCGGACACGGACCGTTGGAGGGGCCTCGGCGCCTTCAGCGGCGATGCCGCGCGCGAAGTGGCGCGGGTGGAGTTCGGCCGCGCGTTTGAGGCTGGCGAGGACTTCGGGCTCGTCGGCGTGGCGGACCAGGTAGGAGGCGGCGGCGTCGGCGGGCAGGAGGGCGATCGCCTCGTACAGCAGCGACCGGAGTTCGGCGTCCCGCGTGCCGCGTTCGATCGTGCCCGTCAGCAGGTCGAAGGCGCCGGTCCCGAGGTTGGCGACGATCGCGGCGACGGTCCCGGGGTTGATGTAGCGGGGGCTCAGGCTGGAGATCCACAGCCCCAGGTGCTCGGCGGTGCTGACGATGGACCAGACCGCGAGTTCGATCCGGGGGTTCGCGTAGAAGTCGCGCCGGGCGCGGCACGCGTCGGCGACCCAGTCGAGCTCGTTGGGAAGGAGGATCGCGGCGGCGGCTTGCTGGAGCGGGGTTTCCCGGTGGGCCGCAACCAAGGTGGTGACGAGGCGGTAGTCGCCTTCCGGGGCTTCGGCGAGGAGGCCGCGGGCGAGGAGCAGCGGGCCGTCGGGGTCGGACCACAGGTTCCAGGTGAAGGAGTCCGCACCGCTCTCGGCGATGGCGGGCAGGTTGTGCCCGGACTGGCGCGCCGGTTCCCAGTCGATCTCGGTGCACATGTCTTCGACTGCGGCGGCGACGGCGAACGGCAGGCCGTGCTCGATGACCCAGGCGGCGAACAGCTCCTGGCCCATGAGCGTGCGCTCCTTGCCGTAGGAGAAGACGACGCTGTACCGCTCGGTGTAGCGCAGGAGGGCGGCCACGGCCGCCGCGCCCACCGGGTTCGGCTCGCCGTTGAGGTGCGCGAGCCCGGCGGCGGAGCGGCGCGGGTCGCCGCCGTCGAGGCCCAGGGCGGTTTCGATGGCGGCGCGCGAGGCCTCGATCTGGGCGGCCATGTGCGCGGGCGATTCAGGGTTCAGTTCAATGGGGCGGCGGACCGTGTTGCCGCGCCTGGGCAGGACCAGGGCGGCCCAGCTGTCAGGCAGGATGAGTTGATCTTCTTGCGCGGCAATGGGTTCGGTCATCTCGGTCCTTCGCGGAAGCGGGGTTCCTGAAGATCATAGGACCAGGGTGTGACACTGCCTCCGCGCGTTAGCGCTCCAGGATGCCGGTGAACGCGTCGAGTGCCGCCGGATCGGCGAGGGCGCCCTTGGCGACCACTTCGTCTACCGGCGCGCCGTTGAGCAGGCGCTTCACGGGGATTTCGAGCTTCTTGCCGGTGAGCGTGCGCGGGATCTTGGGGACGGCGATGATCGCGTCGGGAACGTGGCGCGGCGAGAGCTCGGCGCGGATGCGGGCGTTGACCATCCGCCGCAGGTCGTCGTCCAGTTCGGACTCGGCTTCGATGAAGACGATGAGCCGGTCCTGCTCGTCCAGGTGCACCACGAGCGAGTCGGCCACGCCCGCAACGGACTCGACGACCGCGTAGAACTCGGCGGTGCCCATGCGGACGCCGCCCCGGTTGAGGGTCGCGTCGCTGCGGCCGGAGATCACCGCCGATCCGTGTTCGGTGACGGTGATCCAGTCGCCGTGGCACCACACGCCGGGGAACGCGTCGAAATAGGCCTCCCGGTAGCGCTTCCCGTCCTCGTCTCCCCACAGGCCCACTGGCATCGACGGCATGGGCGCGGTGATGACGAGTTCGCCTTCGCGGCCGATCGCGTGGTTCCCTTCGGCGTCGAAGGACTCCACCTTCGCGCCCAGGCACAGGCACGACAGCTCACCGCGCCGCACCGGCACCGTGGGTGCGCCGCCGACGAAGCCGGTGCACAGGTCCGTGCCGCCGGAAAGGGACTGCAGCTGCGCGGTCGCGGAGACCGACTCGTAGACGTAGTCGAAGCCCGCGGCGGGCAGGGGCGCACCGGTCGAGCCGATGCCGTGCAGGCGTGACAGATCCGCGAGGTCCTTCGGCACGACGCCGCGGTCGCGGCAGGCCATGAGGAACGGCGCGGAGGTGCCGAAATAGGTCGCGCCGGAGTCCTCGACCAGCCGCCAGAGCCCTTCGGGATCGGGCGCGCCGTCGAAGGTGACGATCGAGGCCCCGACCAGGGGCGCGGACGCGAGGTAGTTCCACATCATCCAGCCTGTGGTGGAGTACCAGAAGAACCGGTCGCCGGGCCCGAGGTCGTGGTGCAGGCCGTGCATCTTCGCGTGCTCCAGCGCGATCCCGCCGTGGGAGTGCACGATCGCCTTCGGCAGGCCCGTCGTGCCCGAGGAGTACAGGAGGAACAGCGGGTGGTCGAACGGGACGGGCTCGAACGCGAGCCCGCCTGCAGCAGAGGCGAACTCGTCCCAGGGCTGGCCGACCGCGGTGCCGTCGCCGAGATAGGGGAAGGTCACCGTGACGGGCACGTCGAGCGCGGCCACGACCTGCGCGATGTCCTCGGCGCGGCTGACCTCCTTGCGGCCGTAGCGGTATCCGTCGGTGACGAACAGGATCGACGGTTCGACCTGGCGGAGCCGGTCGATCACGGCCCGCGCCCCGAACTCGGGCGCGCACGAGGTGAACACCGCGCCGATCGCGGCGGCGGCCAGCGCGAGCGCATACGTCTCGGGCACGTTCGGCATCCAGGCGGCGACGCGGTCGCCGCGTCGGACTCCGGCGTCGAGGAGGCCGGTGCGGAGGCGGGCGACCTCGGTCCGCAGGCGGGCCAAGGACCATTCGAAGGTCTCGCGGGTGTCCGAGTAGGCCTTGACGATGATGTCGGTGTCGGCCATGCCGGGCGCGGCGAGCACGGCTTCGGCGTAGTTCAGCCGCTCGTCGGGGAACCAGGCGGCGCCGGGCATCGCGGGGTCGGGGAGGACGCGGTCCTCGGGGACGGGCCCGCCGAGTCCGTAGCGTTCCCAGACCGCGCCCCAGAAGGCCGCGGGGTGCTCGGTCGAGAAGCGCCACAGGTCCTGGTAGGCGGGCAGGTGCTCCCCGGTGCGAGCGGTCAGCCATGCGGCGAACCGGTCGATGTTGGCGGCGTCGCCGCTCGGAACCCAGAGGACATCGCTGGCCACCGGTCACCTCCCTCTGGTTCGGGCCGCCGAACGGCCCGGAGATCGTAGCGTCGCAGGCAATATTGCCCGGCCCGGGAGGCTCGCGCAGTGGCTCCCGCGCACACAAGGGGGCCCGGAACTATGGGGTCGCGGTCTATGGCGATTTCGCGGCGGCTTTCCTACTATGCGGGAATGGGAACCGTGAACCGCACCGAGACCACCGTCATCCTCGCCGCCGCCCGGACCCCGATCGGGCGGTTCAACGGCGCGCTCGCCGAGGTGAGCGCGCCCGCGTTGGGCGGCATCGCGATCGGGGCCGCGCTGGCGCGGGCCGGGGTCGCGCCGCAGCGGGTCGGGCAGGTGCTCATGGGGCATGTGCTCCCGGCGGGGACGGGTCAGAACCCGGCCCGGCAGGCGGCGGTCGCGGGCGGGGTGCCGATGCACGTGCCGAGCCTCTCGGTGAACAAGGTGTGCCTGTCGGGGATGACGGCCATCGCGATCGCGGACCGGTTCCTGCGGGCGGGCGACTGCGAGTTCATCGTCGCGGGCGGCATGGAGTCGATGAGCCGGGCGCCGCACCTGCTGCCGCAGTCGCGGCGCGGGTTCAAGTACGGCGAGGTCACCATGCTCGACCATACGGCGTTCGACGGGCTCACCGATGCGTACGAGGGCATCGCGATGGGTGCGGCGACCGAGCGGGACGCGCGCGAGGCGGGTCTGACGCGGGCCGCGCAGGACGAGTTCGCGCTGGGTTCGCAGGAGAAGGCGGCCAAGGACGCGGCGGCGCGGGCGGCGGAGCTCGTCGCGGTCGAGACCCGCAAGGGGGTCGTGGACGCCGACGAGGGCCCGCGCGAGTCCTCTTTGGAGGTTCTGGCGGGGCTGCGGTCGTCGTTCGCGCCGGGCGGGATGCTCACGCCGGGGAACTCGTCGCCGATGAACGACGGCGCGGTGGCGCTCGTGCTCACCACGAGGTCGAGGGCCGAGGAGCTGGGCCTGGAGTGGGAGTCGGAGATCCTGTCGTACGGGAGCGTCGCCGGGCCGGGCACCTCGCTGCTGCTGCAGCCTTCGAACGCGATCGCGAAGGCCGCCGGGCTCGCGGGGGTCGCGTTGGGCGACTTGGAGGTCGTGGAGATCAACGAGGCGTTCGCGGCGGTCGCGCTCGCGTCGGTCGAGGCGCTCGGCGTCGACCCGGAGCGGGTCAACCCGGGCGGCGGGGCGATCGCGCTCGGGCATCCGCTGGGGGCCAGCGGGGCCCGGCTGGTGCAGACGCTGTCGCGGCGGCTGCCGAGCGGTGCGGTCGGCGCGGCGGGACTGTGCGGCGGCGGGGGCCAGGGCGACGCGATGGTGCTGCGCGCCAGGTAGGTCAGTTCGCGGCGAGCCGGTGGACGCGCAGGGCGAGCTGGATCTCAAGGGAACGTTCGGGTCCGGCCCAGTCCTCGCCGAGGACGGCAGCGATGCGCTCGAGCCGCTGCGAGACGGTGTTGACGTGCACGTTCAGTGCCGTCCGGGTCTTGGCGAGGTTGCGTCCGCACGCGAAGTACGCCTCGAGGGTGCCGACCAGGTCGGTGCCGCGTTTGGCGTCGTAGTCGAGGATCGGGCCGAGGGTGCGGCGCACGAACACGGCGACGCCGTCCGCTTCGCCTAGGAGCAGGCCCACGAAGCCGAGCTGTTCCATGCTGGCGCCCTGGCCTTTCCGGCCGAGGGTGAGCATCGCTTCGAGGCAGCGGGCGGCCTCGTCGTACGCGCCGGGCAGGCGGTCGGGGCCGGAGACGGCGGCCGAGGCCGCCACGGTGATGCGCCCGCCCGCCGCGCGCTCGAACCAGGCGGCGAGGCGGTCGGCCAGCGCGCCCGGGTCGTCGGTGGGGAGGACGAGGACGGGCCTGCCGTCGCGGCTGCCTGCGAGGCCGTGTTCGCTGCGGGCCAGGCGTTTCGCTTCGGAGGCGAGGCGGGGGCGGACGGCGGCGTCGCAGTCGAGGGTGAGGACGGCGTGCGAGCGGTGGAGGTCGACGTCGAGTTTCCCGGCGCGCAGGGCGAGGCTGGAGCCGTTGCGGCGGGCGGATTCGGTGAGGAGGTCGTCGAGGAGTTCGCCGCGCACGCGGTCTTCGGCGTCGGCGACGGATCGGCGGAGCAGTAGGAGTAGGGCGGTGACGAGCGCCGTGCGTTCGAACAGGCGCTTGTCCTCGCCGCTGAGGTCGGCGCGGCCGCCGAGGACGATGCCGCCGAGGCGTTCCGGTCCGGCCATGGCCGCGCACACCCACATGCCGTCGGTGAGGACGGCGCCGCGGCCGGACTGGGAGTCGTCGACGCCGGTGGCGGCGAAGCGGACCGGGCCGGTTCCGGAGCGGGCGAGTTCGGCTCCGGCGGCGTCGTAGATGCCGATGGGGCCGCCGAAGAGCCCGGCCGCTTCGGCGGCGAGGTCGGCGACGTCGCCGCCGCGCAGGACGAGCCCGGTCAGCTGGTCGTGGGCGGCTTCGGCGCGGCGGAGCATCCGGTTGAGCCGGGCGGAGGTCTCGGCGGCTTCGCGCAGGTCGCGCAGGGTCTCGCGGGTCTCTTCGAGCTGGCGGACGCTCTCGATGGCGACGGCGGCGTGGTTGGCGAGGGAGACGAGCATGGCGACGTCGTCGGGGGTGAAGTCGCGCGGGGTGCGGTCGGCGGCGAAGAGCACGCCGATCACCGTTTCGCCGACGCGGAGCGGGACGCCGACGATGCCGCGCACGCCTTCTTCGGTGACGGCCTCGTCGATGGGGCCGGTGTGGTGGAAGACGGTGTCGTGCCGGTAGTCGGGGCAGGCGTAGGGCAGTGCGGTCTCGGCGACGAGCCCGCCGAGGCCTTCGCCTAGGCCGATGCGGAGGCGCTGGAACTTCGCGGAGACCGAGCCGTCGGTGACCCGCATGTAGGTGTCGCCTGCGGCGGGGTCCTGGAGGCTCAGGTAGGAGACGTCGACGTTGAGGAGGGTCTTGGCGCGGCGGACGATGGCGCGCAGGACGGAGTCGAGGTTCCGCAGCGCCGCGAGGTCGCCCGCGGTGTCGAACAGGGCCGCGAGTTCGGCTTCGCGGCGGCGGCGCTGCACGAGGGTACGCCGGATCGTGCGGGCCACGGCCGTGGCCTCGGCGACCGCGGCGCGGTCGGCGGCGGAGGCGCCTTGGAGGTCGCGGGCGGGTTCGTCGAGCTGGTCTTCGGAGGCGTCGGCGGCGAGGAGCGCGAACAGCCGTCCCAGGGCCGCGGTGGCGGGGGACGGCTGGTCGGCGGGCACGGGTTGACTCCTTCGTCAGATTGCGGCTCGGCCCTGCGGGTCCGCCGCAGGGCCGAGTCTAGGTCGATGGAGGGGCCCGCGGCCAGGTGTTACGAGTCGGTCGCTCTGGCGCTGGTCAGGACCCGCCGGAGCGGACGAGGCCGGATTCGTAGGCGAAGACGACGAGCTGGGCCCGGTCGCGGGCGCGGGTCTTGGCCTGGGCGCGGTTGACGTGGGTCTTCACGGTGGCCGGGCTGATGAAGAGGCGGTCGCCGATCTCGGCGTTGGAGAGCCCGGCGGCGACGAGGACGGTGATCTCCCGTTCGCGGTCGGTCAGGTCCTCGATGCCGGGGATGTGTTTGGCCGCCACCGGTTCCGGGTCGGCGACGAGGCGTTCGATGAGGGCGCTGGTGGCCTTCGGGGACAGCAGGCGCTCGCCCGCGGCGACCGTGCGGATCGCGGCGATCAGGGTCTCGGGGTCGGCGCCCTTGCCGAGGAAGCCCGAGGCCCCGGCCCGCAGCGCGGCGAGGATCAGGTCGTCGGTCTCGAAGGTGGTGAGGACCAGGATCTTCACGTCGGCGAGGCGTTCGTCGGCGGTGATGCGCGCGGTCGCCTCGATGCCGTCCATGTCGGGCATGCGCAGGTCCATCACGATCAGGTCCGGCCGCAGGCGGCCCGCGATATCGACCGCCTCGGCGCCCGTCGCGGCGTCGCCGACCACCTCGATGTCCTCAGTGGAGTCGAGGAGGAGCTTGAACGTGGCGCGCAGCAGTGCCTGGTCGTCGGCGAGGATGACCCGGATCGTCATGTGTCGGTGCCTTTCTCGGCGATGGGAAGCATGGCGTGGACCTCGAACCACTCCCCCGGCAGGCGCTCGGCGGTCAGGGTGCCGCCCGCGGCCTCGACGCGCTCGCGCATGCCGATGAGGCCGTGCCCGGTCCCGGCGGTAGGCGGTGCGCCGGTGGTCCCGGCGGGGTTGGTGACGCGCAGGTCGAGCCGGTGCACTGACCAGTCGAAGTGGACGGTGACGGGCGCTTCGGGGGCGTGCTTGGCCGCGTTCGTCAGCGCCTCCTGGACGATCCGGTACGCGGCGAAGTCGGCCTGCTGGCCCAACTGCACGGCCGTCCCGGTCTCGACAACCCCGATCGACGCGCCCGTGCCCCGGAACGAGGCCAGCAGCTCATCGAGCCGGTCGAGCCCCGGCACCGGCCGCAGCGCCGCCTCCGGCCGGTCCTCGGGCCCTTCGTCGCCGTAGCGCAGGAGCCCCACGGTCGCGCGCAGCTCGTCGATCGCGTTGCCGGTGTGCTTCGTGATGTCGCGCAACGCGGTCGCCGCCGCGGCGGGGTCGGTGCGCAGGAGGTAGTCGGCGACCCCGGCCTGCGCGTTCACCAGCGTCAGGTTGTGGGCGAGCACGTCGTGGAGTTCGCGGGCGATGCGCATCCGCTCGGCCACGACGGCTTCGCGCTTGTCGTTCTCGCGTTCGGCCGCTTCGCGTTCGAGCCGTTCGGTGCGGCCGTAGACCGCCGCCCCGATTGCGGTTGCGATGAACACGAGGTTCACCACCGCCAGGTCGGTGGTGAGGATCGGGCCCGACTGGCTGAAGATCCCCACGAGGAACAGCACGGCCCCGGCCGATCCCCCGGCCGTCCAGCCGATGCGCCACGGCAGCCGCGAGGCGACGGTGAACGCCGCCGTCATCGTGGCCAACGGCACCGGCTGGTAGGCACCGATCGATATGAACTCCACCGAAGCCGTGTCGACAAAGAACACCAGGTGCACGGCCTCGACGGCGACGGTGGCCGCGAGCACCGGCAGGGGCCAGCGCTCGCGGAGCAGCAGCGGCAGCCAGGCCGCCACTGTGATCGCGACCAGGTCCGGGCCGGGCAGCGCGAACACGCCGGTCCTCAGCGACGCGGTCACCAGCATCAGCGCCAGCACCCCGAAGGTGAGCGCACGGCCCGCCGGGGCGGGACGCGCAGTGCGTCCCGCCCCGGCGATGGAGCGTGCCAGCCGGGCGAGGCCCGAGCGTGCGGTCATCTGGTCTCCTCATGGCGGCCGCGGTAGGCGCCGGCCGCGGCGAACGGCCGCTCGGCCTCGGCGCGGCCCGGCTCGGGCGCGCCCTCGACCGACAGGTGCGGCGTGATGCGTTCGGCCCACCCAGGGTACGACCAGGTGCGGGGCCCGATCAGGTGCATGAGCGCAGGGACCAGCGCGAGTCGCACCACGAACGCGTCGACCAGGACCGCGATCGCCAGGCCTATGCCGATCGCCGAGACGATCCGCTCGCCGGAGAACCCGAACGAGGCGAACACGCACAGCATGATCGCGGCGGCCACGGCGATGACCTGCCCGGTCTCGCGCATCCCGACTGCGACGGAGCCGTGGTGCTCCTTCGTGCGGCCCCACTCCTCGTGCATCCGGCTGACCAGGAACACCTGGTAGTCCATCGAGAGTCCGAACAGGACGCCGACCACGACGACCGGCACGATGTACATCACCGGCGCGCCCGTGCCGACCTGCAGCAGCTCTGAGCCCCAGCCGAACTGGAAGATCGCGGTGATCGCGCCCAGGCCGACGGCGATGGTCGCGAGGTTGGTCAAGGCGCCGATCAGCGGCACCAGGATGCTCCTGAACGCGACGGCCAGCAGCAGGAACCCGAGCACGGCGACCAGGCCGAGGTACAGCGGCAGCCGGTCCATCAGGGCGTTGCCGATGTCGAGGTTCGTGGCGGCCTCGCCGCCGACGTACACCTCGAGCGAAGTCCCGGATTCGGCAGCGGGGATGACCTCGCCGCGCAAGGCCTCGACCAGGTGCTGCGTCTCCTCGGTCTGGGCGCTCGTCTCCGGCGTCACCGCGGCGACCGCGACGGTCTGCCCCGGCTGGACCGGCGCGGCCGACACCGCCGCCACGTTCTCGACGCCGCTCATGTCGGCGACCAGCGCGTCGAACGCCGCCGCCGAAGCCGCGTCCGGGGTCTCGGCGACCACGACGAGTGTGGCGTCGAAGCCCTCGCCGAAGGCCGGGGACATCAGGTCGAAGTACTCGCGGCCGTGCGACCCGGCCGGGTCGCTGCTCGCGTCCGAGTTGCCCACGCGCATGCTCAGGGCCGGAACGGCCAGCGCGATGAGGACGATCAGGCCGGTGACGGCGATGCCGCGCGGCGCCCAGCCGACGATCCGGGCCCAGGCGGAGGCCACGATGGGCGGGGCTGCTTCGGCGCTGCCGTAGGTGCGGAGGCGGGCGCGCTGGCGTCTGGACAGGGCGCGGTGGCCGATCATGCCGAGCAGGGCCGGGAGCAGGGTGAGTGCGGCGGCGACGGTGAAGAGCACGGTGACGGCGGCGGCCTGGGCCATGCCGGTGAGCACCCCGAGATTGACGACGACCATGCCGAGCAGCGCGATGACGACGGTGAGTCCGGCGAAGACGACGGCGCGGCCGGAGGTGTTGAGCGACTTGGCGATCGCATCGGGGACCGTGGCGCCTGCCATGAGGGCCTTGCGGTAGCGGTTGACGATGAAGAGCGCGTAGTCGATGCCGACGCCGAGGCCGATGAGCGCGCCCATGGTCAGCGAGGTGGCGGAGAGGTCGACGAGGTGCGCGCCGAGCATGACGGTCAGGAGCGAGGCGCCGACGCCGACGACGCCGGTGATGATCGGCAGCACGGAGGCCCAGACGGACCGGAACACCAGGAACATGAGCACGAACGCGGCGAGGACGCCGACGATCTCGGTGCCTTGGGAGGGTTCGGGGAGTTCGGTGAAGGCCTGGCCGCCGAGCCCGACCTCGTAGGAGCCGCCGAGGTCTTCGGCGGTCGCGCGGATCGCGTCGATGTCGGCGTCCTCGGTGAGGGCGACGGTGGCGTAGGCGGTGTTCTCTTCGGTGTTGACCTGGGCTTCAGCCCCGGCTTCGTAGGGGCTGACGACGGCCGCGACGCCGGGTTCGGCGGCGACGGCTTCGAGCATCGATGCGACTTCGGCTTGGACGGCGGGGTCGTCGATCGCCGCGTCCTCGGTGCGCCAGACGATGGTGCCGTTCTCGGTGCCGGTGCCGCCTCCGGCCTCGGCGAGGAGCGCGTACGCCTGGGACGACTCGCTGTCGGGCAGCTCGGCGACGTCGGTGAACGCGGAACCGGCGCTGAGCGCGGCGGCGGCGAGGCCGATGAGGAGGACGATCCAGCCGGTCAGGACCGTTCGCCGCCGCCGGTAGCACCAGCGGGCAATTGCAGACATGAGCAGGCCTCTCTGAAGGTCAGTGGGAGGTCTCAAGTCTTCGTCCGCGAGGGCTCGGCGGCGTCGGCTCAGCGCGGCGTCCGGTGTACCGCATCCGCTGTACAGCGGGTGCGCCGCCAGGTCGAGTCCGACACGTTCCGCAGCGGCGTAATCACATTGCGCATCACAGGATCGGAATCTTAGGTAAGGCTTGCCTAAATATGCGGATGCCGCTATGGTCTTCCTGGGCGCCCGCACAGTCCCCTGCGGACGGTAGGCGCCCGGAGTCGAACGGAGGCCTGGCAGTCGACGGTTCGAAGCGCCGGGGCGAGCACTTTCCACAGACCTCGCCCCGGCCGCCTCGCGGCTCCGCCACCGGACGGCACCCGCCGTCCGGCCCATCAGATGAGGACGAGGCCGCAAGGCCGACTCCACTGTATAGAAGAGAGTGGAGCGCATGGCATTCCGTCATGACACCCGTAACCCCCGCTACCGCCGCGCCGCCGGCTGGGCCTTCAGCGCGGCCGCCGCGGCCGCCCTGGTCCTCGGCGCCGCGACCCCCGCCAACGCCGCCACCGTCATCACCACCCCCGGCTCCCCGCTCTCGGTGGTCGACGACCAGAACGTCACCCTCACCGGCACCGGCACCCCCGGCAACTTCGTCGCCGTCGCGCAGTGCGACTTCACCTCGGGCGGCTACAACGCGTCGGACTGCAACGCCGCGGGCAGCCAGTACCCGATCCAGGTCAACTCCAGCGGGACCTGGTCGGCCACGGTGAAGGTGGACGACACCTACACGAACTCCAGCTTCTCCGGCCTCCCGCCGACCCAGGCGACCACCGACTGCTACGCCGACGTGTGCCAGATCCAGGTCTCGGAGTACACCTCCTGGCCGCCCGCGGGCGCCCCTGTCGGTTTCGACAGCGTCGACCTGCAGTTCTAGCGAAACACCCCCACCGCCCGGCCCGCGAGCACTCCCGCGGGCCGGGCCCCGCCCGTCTCCTCTGAACGGCACCAAGATGAAAGCGACCACCGCCCAACGGTTCCGGCGCCTGCGCCGTGCCGCTGCCATCCCGGCCCTCATCGCCGCGCTCGCCGCCCCGCTGCTCCTGGCCACCGCCCCGGCCGAGGCCGAACCGGCGGCCGTCGGCACCGGCTCCCTCACGTGGGGCCTGCGCCAGTCCTGGCGCACCTACGTCGGCCCCGAGAACATGGCCACGGCCGATGGCGCGACCGCCGACGCGGCCGGGATCATCACGTTCCCTCTGGCCGACGGCACCTTCGACGAGGCGACCGGCGCCACCGTCCTCCACTTCGGAGGCACGGTGCGATACGTCGGCCACTGCGGCCACTACCCGAACGGCACCCCCGAGGACTGCGCCCTCGACCTCACCTTGAGCGACGTGCGGCTCGTCATCGACAAGGAGCGCCAGACGCTCTCCGCGCACGTCCACCAGCGCCCGCTCGGCACCGGCGACGACGTCCCGCCGATAGACGACCTCGGGGTGGTCGACCTCGTCGACCTCGACCTGCGCGGCGTCACCCCCGACACCGGCAATGGGACGACCGCCTGGGACGCCGTGCCCGCCTTCCTCGACCCCGCAGGCGTTCCCGTCTTCGGCTCGTACCAGGCCGGGGCCGTCATGGACCCGGTCACCATGGCCTACGAAGGCCCCGGCGGGCTGCCGGACTTCGACGAGGAGTGGACCGAACCTGGCACCGTCCTCATGGAACAGACCGCGGCCCTCACCGACACCGGGTCCTGGGCGAAGGCGAACTACCTGTTCCCCGACGAGGCCAACGGGATCGTGCACGCCGTGAACGAGATCCCGCCGACCTGGACGGCCTTCGCCAAGGCCCTCGACGCCGACACGCTCCAGCCGGTCGGCGACAGCGGGGCCTTCGGGACCGGCCTCACCGCCGGCGCCTCGCTCGCCGCATTCGACCCCGCGAGCGCGACCCTGTACACGGCGGCCACCGGGACCACGCCGGAAATGTGGGCGCTCACGTGGCAGCCGGATGCGGAAACCTATGCGCCGCAGAAGGTCGACTCGCTCCCGGCGGACGCCGTCCTCGGCGGCGCGCTGGTGTGGGACCCGGCGGCCTCGCGGCTGTACCTGCGGGTGCGGACCGGCGGCGTCCAGTACCTGTACGCGTGGCAGCGCGACGAGACCGGTTGGGCCCGAAGCGAGTACGCGCTGCCGCAGGTCGCGGGCTGGAACTACAACGCGTACTACAGCGAGGCGGGCGCCAGCGCGTTCGTGCCGCTCGGCGACGGCTCGCTCCTGCTGGCCAGGAAGCTCGCGCGGAACGCCGCCAACCAGGCGCTCTACGACCCGACGATGCTGCGGCTCAAGTTCATTGACGGGCAGCTCGTGGTCGAGGAGGTCGCGGGCAGCGGCACGAACCGCCCTGCGGCCGAGGTCGGGAACCTGTCGCCGGTGGCGCTGGCCGTCTCCGGCGAGCGGGTCGCGGTCGTGCGGAGCGACCCGGGCAAGTCCTCGTCGGTGCAGTTCGGTTCCATTGAGGACGGTGTGCTTGCGCTGGAGCCGGAGCGGCGGGACCTGGGCATCGCCTCGGCCACGTTGACGGCGGCGTTCGACGAGGACCTGCTGTGGGTCAAGAACTACGGCGCGGGTTCGCATGCGGCCGTTGACGAGACGGGTGCGGTCCGGTCGCGGTTCACCCTCAGCGGCGGCGGGTTCACGGCGCCGATCGCGGTGACCGCCGACCACGCGGTCGTCACCTCGTGGCGGGACGCCGGGAGCGTCCCGGGCACGGCCCGGTTCGACCGGGCGGCCGTCTCCCCCGGTGTGACCGCGCATCCGGCCGACGCGGCCGTGCCGGTCGAAGGCCCCGACGGGACCGCCGAGGCGGTGTTCGAGGCGGCGGCCGACCAGGAAGCGTCGGTGCGGTGGCAGACGAAGGCCCCTGACGACCTGGCGTTCCACGATATCGAGGGCGCGGACGCGACCGTGCTGCGCACCGAGATCGGTGCCGCGCACGACGGCTGGCTGTTCCGGGCCGTGTTCACGAACGCGGCCGGGGCGATCGCGACCGAACCGGCCGAGCTGCGGGTGACGGTGGAAGAGGTGCCTTCCTCGCAGGAGCCTTCCTCGCAGGAGCCCTCGACTCCGGCCTCGGAGAGCCCTTCGGAGCCTGGGGAGGAGCCGACGAGCGACGACGCGAAGCCTTCGGTCCCGATGCCGGAACCGACCGCAACCGGCACGGGCACAACGGGAACCGTGCCGAATTACCCCGGCGGTCCCAAGCTGCCGAGCTTGCCGGTCACCGGTGCGGGACTGACGGCGCTGCTCGCGGCGGCTGCGGGCACGATCGGCACCGGCGTGATCCTCGCGGTCGCGGCCAGGAAGCGGCGCGCCGCGAACGGCTGACGGTGAGCGCGGCGGGCCCCGAGGGGGTCTCCTCCTTTCCCGTCCCGGGACCGCCGAAAACATTGGTTGGGGGCTT
>NZ_JBVJHZ010000040.1:0-53430 GCF_055586545.1 Glycomyces sp. NPDC050141
GGTGGTGGGGGGGGGGGGTGGGCGCGGGGGGGGTAGAGAAGTGTCGCCCTCCTCTCTCCCCCCCCCCTGCCCCAGGGGGGGGGGGGGGGGGGGGGGGGGGGGGAGGGGCCCCCCCCCCCCCCCCCCCCCCCGCCCGGCCCTCCACCCTCCCCCCGGGGACGGCCGCCCCCAAGCAGGCGGGCGCCCCCACCCGACAAAAGGAGTTCCGTCTTGTCAACGGCAGGAACGAAACGGCGCATCCGAACCACCGCCGCAATCGCCATCGCGGCAGCAGCGGCCGGAGGCTCGCTGGTAGCGGCCTCGGCATTCGCCGGTGCCGCCGAACCCCCGGCACCCGACGCCAGCGACCTCATCATCGGCGCCGACTCCCCCGACGCGATCGCGGGCGAGTACATCGTCGTCATGGAAGACCAGACCGTCAGCGCCGCAAGCGGACTGGACGCGCTCGCCGACGACCTCGGGGTCACCGTGGACGTCGAGGACACCCTCGGCCTCGTCGACGGCTACGTGGCCGAGATGAGCGAGAGCGAAGCGCTCGAACTCGCCGCCGACGACGCGGTCGCGTACGTCGAGCAGAACCAGACGGCCTACGCCTCCGAGGTGCAGGCCGACCCGCCGTCGTGGGGCCTCGACCGCGTCGACCAGGACGCGCTCCCGCTCGACCAGTCCTATGAGTACACCCAGTCCGGCGCGGGCGTCGAGGCGTTCGTGCTCGACACGGGCGTGAACCTCACCCACCAGGAGTTCGAGGGCCGCATCGGCGAAGGCTACGACTTCATCGACGACGACGCCGACCCCACCGACTGCCACGGGCACGGCACGCACGTCGCCGGGACCATCGGCGGCTCCACGTACGGCCTCGCGAAGGACGTCACGATCCGCCCCGTCCGCGTCCTCGACTGCGAGGGCTCGGGTTCGTACGCGGCGATCATCGGCGGCATCGACTGGGTCGCGGCGAACGCGGGCGAGTCGGCCGTCGCCAACATGAGCCTCGGCGGTTCCTTCAGCCAGGCCCTGAACGACGCGATCGCCGCTGCGGTCGAGTCGGGCGTGACCTTCGCGATCGCCGCGGGCAACGAGAGCCAGGACGCGTGCGACGTGTCCCCGGGCTCCGAGCCGAGCGCGATCACCGTGGGCGCCACCGATGAAGACGACGCCGCCGCGTCGTTCTCGAACTTCGGCGAGTGCGTCGACATCCTCGCCCCCGGCGTCGGCATCACCTCCGCGTGGATCGACGCCGACGACGCCGAGAACACCATCTCGGGCACCTCGATGGCCGCCCCGCACGTCGCGGGCGTCGCCGCCCTGTTCCTCGAGGCGAACCCGGGCGCGACCCCTGACGAGGTCGCGACGGCCCTCACCGAAGGCGCCGTCCCGGACGCCGTGACCGACCCGAACGGCAGCCCGAACCTGCTGCTGAACACGGCTTTCCTGGGCTAACACCCGAGGAAGAGGAGGGAAGGGGCCGGGCGGCAACGCTCCGGCCCCTTCGTCGTGTCGGATTCCGGACAGGCGCGGGAAAGGCCTGAGCGGCAAGGATTCCGGTGATGTGATTGGTGCGGGAGCCGCTCAGGGCTGCCAGCATCTCAACCACCAGGGGGAACGTGCGATGAAGCGCGTGAAGCAAGCGACCGCGGCCGCCGTCATGGCGGCCGCTCTGCTGTTCGTCGGCACTGGCGCGGCCCAGGCCGGGACCGGGGGCGCCGGGGACGCGGACGAGAGCCGCGTGATCGTCCGCGAGGCGACCGAGGACGACAAGTGCGAGGACGTCGGCGGCGGCACCTGGTGCTACGGCTGGGGCCTCGACGGCAGCGGCCTGAAGGGCTGCTACTCGAACTACTTCCACCCTTCGAACCGGCACAGCGCCTGGGCCTCGATCGGCAACGACGAGTCCCGCGACGTCCAGGACGCCGGGGCGACGGCGCGGGCCTACGCCGTCGCGGGCCACGCCTTCACCTGCCACGTCAAGTACAACCCGGACGCCAGCTAGTCCGTGCGAACGCGGCCCCGGCAGCTCGGCTGCCGGGGTCGCGGCGCGTTCAGTCGGCGAGGAAGGTGCGCCGCAGGAGAAACCCGAGCCGTTCGGCGACTTTCTCTGTGTCCCAGCCGCAGTCGTCGGCGAGGGACTCCATCATGTCGGTGGCGATGAGCGCCCAGAGCATGTCGACGGCCTCCTCCGCGCCCCACCGCGAGTCGAGCCTCCCTGCGCTCTCCAGGCGCCCGATGACGATGCGGCAGTTCTGCTGCTGGCGTTCGGCGACGCCGCGCTGGTAGTCCTCGACCGCCGGGTCGCTGTGCCGGGTGTTGCGGATGGCCCGGTGGACGCCCTTGGCGCGCAGGTTGACGCGGGTCAGGTGCCTCGCCCATTCGTCGAGCACCGCTTCGGGGGTCTCCTGCGCCCAGATCCGCTCCAGGGAGTCCGCGAGCCCCAGGTGCTCGACCGCGTAGTCGTGCAGCGCCGGAATCAGCTCGGCCCGCGACCGGAAGTGCAGGTAGACGGCGCGGCGCGAGACCCCGGCCCGGTCGGCGACGGCGTTCATCGTCAGGCCTTCGAAGCCCTGGGACTCGACGATCGCGAAGATCGCCTCGAGCAGCGCGGCCCGGGTCCGGCGGCCGCGCGCGTTCTGCGGCTCGGCGGGGCTCACTGTGACGCCCGAGTCAGGCCGTTGCAACTTCTCATGGTGTGTAGTTTACTAAGTTCACACCTAGTGAAGTTTAAGAAGGAAACCATCCCGATGAACTACGCGCCCGCAACAAGCACCCCCGTTGCGCCCCATCCGAACCGCTGGTCAATGGTCGTCGCCGCCGGGCTGATCCTCTTCATGATCAACATCGACGTGTTCACCGTCGCCACCGTCATCCCCGCCATCACCGAGGACTTCCGGGTCTCGCCCGCCGCCGCCCAGTGGGCGGTCCTCGGGTTCACGCTCCCGGCTATCGCCCTGGTCATCCCGGCCGGAACCTGGCTCGCGAACGTCGGCCGCCGCCCGGCCCTGCTGCTCTCGGTCGGCGGCTTCGCGGCCCTCGGCGCGGGCGTCGCGCTCGCGCCCGACATCGGCTGGCTCATCGCCGCCCGCTTCGTCCAAGGCGGGTTCGCGGCGGTCACCTTCGTGCTCCTCCCGCTCATCGCCGCCGAATCCGTGGCCCCGGCCCTGCGCGGCCGCGCCATGGGCCTGGTCTTCGCGATCGGCCCCGTCGGCGGCATCGCCGGACCGGTGCTCGCCGGGCTCCTCGCCGACCAGTTCGGCTGGCGCGCAGCGTTCCTCCTCAACATCCCGGTCGCGGTCGCGATCCTCGCGATCGCGGCCCGGGCGCCCCGCACGGTCCCGCTCCGCGCCCCCGACCGCAGCGCCCTGCCCCAGGTCGCCTACCTCTTCACGGCCGCCGCCGCGACGCTCCTCGCCATGACCCTCGCCGTCGAGGTCGACCCGGTCTGGTTGGCGCTCTTGCTCATCGCGGTCCCGCCGGTCCTCGCCTGGCTCCGCACCGACTCCGGGCGCGACGTCCGCCAACTGTTCACCGCCGCCCGCGGGCCGCTGCTCTCACTCGCCGCGCAGTCGTCCGTGCAGCTCGTCCTCATGCTCATGCTCCCGTTCTTCCTCACCCGGGAACTGCACGTCGACGCGGCCGAAGTCGGCCTGCCCGGCATGGTCCTCGCCGCCACCATGGCCGCGACCAGCCTCGCCGCCGGATGGCTCACGGACTCCTGGGGCGCCCGCCCCACCGCGGCCCTCGGCATGGCCGTGATGACCGTCGGCGCCGCCGCGATCGCGTTCCTGAATCCGGAGTGGATGATGATCGAGATCCTCTGGCGCATCGCCGTAGTCGGCATCGGGGTCGGCCTCTACGCGAGCGCCCAGACCGCGATGACCCTCGCAGCGACCCCGCCGCATCTGGTCTCGACGGCTTCGGGAACGCTCAGCCTGGTCCGCCAAGCCGCCATCGCCGTCGCGCCGTCCCTCGCGACCCTCTCGTGGGGCCTCGCGGGCTACTCCCTCACCGGCATGAGAGGCGTCATCGCGGGGATCGCCGTGATCGGAGTACTGGGCCTGGTCGCCCTGCTGGCCAACGGGAACCGCGCAAGTTCCCAGCGGTGAAACACGCTTAGGGGCGCCGTCCAGATGGACGGCGCCCCTCGGTCTTTCGTTGTGCTACATGGCTCCGGTGGTGTAGAGGATGGTGCCGACGACGGTCATCAGGAGCGCCGAACCCGGGTGCATCCAGATGGAGGCGCGGATGTCGTGCTTGCCCCAGACGAACCAGATGCCCGGGAGCAGGAACAGGATCTTGGAGGGGACGGTCCAGATCGCCCAGAAGTGGTAGATCGAGAACAGGACCGTGTTGAACAGCGGGGCCCAGCGGCCCAGCTGCGGGAGCCTGGGGAGCAGGAACCCGCGGAAGTAGTACTCCTCGATCAGCGGCAGCAGGAACCCGGTGAAGGGGCCGCAGATCAGCAGCGTGACGATCACGGTCTTCAGCTCGTAGGCGTCCAGGTAGGAGGTGCCGGAGCCGCCGGAGCCCTCGAAGGTGACCCAGGAGAAGAAGTTGTCGTACATGAACACGTCGAGCGGGGCGAGGGAGAGCGACACGACGGTCATGTAGAGCATGAAGCCGATGCCGATCAGGGTGATCTTGCCGCGCTTGAAGGGCTTGTCCCGGTAGTGGACGACGCCGCCGCGCATCGTGTACTTCCCGGTCTGCTTCTTGCCCAGCCAGAACAGGCCGAACCAGAGCGGGAAGAGCACGACGGCCAGGGCGATGGCCCAGGCGGCGAAGATCGGGGCGCCGATCGCGTGGGAGATCGGGGCACCCACGAGGGCGTACACGGCGACGATCAACGCGCCGGGGACCAGGTGCAGGGCGATAGAGAAAGGAACGGAGTGGCGGTCGGCGAGCAGTTTCGCGACGAATCGGTTGGCGGGGCGGGCCTTCGGGGCCTCGGAGTGCTGCATTTCGTTCATGTCCGAAAGCATCGTCGGCCGCGCTGTCGCGGCCCTGTCGCCGGACTGACACCGCACCTGACACGCGAAAGGGGCGACGCGTTCCGCGTCGGCCCAACTCAGTTCAACTGCGATTACATGTCGCGGTATCGCTTGGCGGCCTTGAGCAGCGGCTCGAAGACCTCGGCCGTGGCCTGCTTCGCGGGGACGTCGAAGTTGCCGTCCGCCGGCTTCTGCGCGAAGTACGCGCCGCCGTAAGCAGGGGTGTCGCGCTGGAAGCGCCAGCCCTCGGCGAGCTGGCCGACATCGTAAGCGTCCCAGCCGATCGAGTCGAGGAAGCCCGTGGCGGTCTTCTTCGCGTCCGCGTCGTCTCCGGCGATCAGGAGGACCGACCGCTCCGCGTCGCCGCTCGGGCGGGCGAGCTCGGCGATGTGCTTGAAGAAGATGTTGTTGAAGCCCTTGACGACGAGCGACTCCGGAAGGTGCGCCTGCAGCAGCTCGCTCGTGGTGGTGGACTCGTCGTCGAGCTCGGCGAACTGGCCGTCGCGCTGCGGGTAGTAGTTGTTGGTGTCGATGACGACCTTGCCGCGCAGCTCCTCGACCGGGACGGTCTTGTAGGCGCTGAGCGGGACCGTGACGACGACGAACTCGCCCGCCGCGGCCGCCTCGGCGGGCGTCGCCGCGCGGGCCTTCGGGCCGAGTTCCGCCACGAGCCCGGCGAGCGAGTCGGGCCCGCGCCGGTTGCTGAGGACAACGTCGTGGCCCGCCGCGACCGCGAGACGCGCGATCGTGCCGCCGATGTTTCCACTGCCGATGAATCCGATGGTGCTCATAACCGTTCACAACGAGCACCCGGCGGCGGCCATTCCCCCGGTTTGCGGTGATACGCGCCATCGCGGCAAGCCTGGAGCCGGAAGGCCCGCCGTCACTGCCGAACGAAGCGGCCGCCTGCGTGACGCTCCAGAGCCGTCACGAAGTCCGCTTCCGAAGGCCGGACTTCGGAGAGCACGCACAGCCGGTAGCCTCGGCCTGCCTCCGAGGGGTACAAGCCGACCCCCGGCTCGACACCATTCCCGGCCTTGGGGACGAAAACCAGGTAACGCCTTGTTCCTACTTGGCTGATCGCTACCTTCTCGGCCCTCGCCCAGTCGAAACGCCGCACGGACCTTCGACCCGCACGCACCACGATCGCGCTCGCATCCACCTCGACCTTCCACGCCGCCGTCGCTGTCCCGAGCAGGTGCACCCCCAACCCAAGCAGGCAGACGCCAAGGACGGCCTTTGCCAGCTCGGCGCCCTCCGAAAGATCCGGGGGCCCGCCGAAGATGGCGCCGAAGCCGAAAAGCATGCAGGTAGCTGGGATCACCCAGACAGCGGGGTCGGGCGGAGGCCTGCAGTAGAAGACCTCAGGAGCCGGCTCGACCCCCGTGCCGCTTGGTCGCCTCACCACTGGTTCCGGCTGCCTGCCCTGATGAAACTGCCGGTAGGCGAGGTAGGCGCTCAAGATCGCGACGAACAGCCCTGCAACTTGCAAGGCGAGGTTCAACCCGTCATCCATGTTCGAACGATACTCCCAGGCCGGCAACGGAACACGCCTTCGAAGTCCGGCGTGAGGCGTGCGGCGCCGCAGTGAGCCGGGCGCGGTGCGTGCAGTCTCGCACCGCGCCCGGAGTCGTCGGCTAACCGCGCTTGTACTTCTCCCACCAGGTGAAGGAGCCCTTGTAGGCGTCCGGGGTGTTGTCGGCCGCGTGGCTGGCGAGCCCGTTCTTGCCGTAGAAGTAGTCGTGGACCTGCGCCTGGGCGACCCCGGCCATGTCCGTGTCGCCCACCGCGTTCGCGTGGATGTGGTAGCTGAAGCCCTGCTCGGGCGTGCGCAGCCACGCCGCGAACCCGACGTCGCGCAGGGCCTTGACGGTCTGCCAGCGCTGCGTCGTGCTCATGGACCCGACCGCGATGTCGACGACGCCGCCGCCGTCGTGCGTCCCGGCGGAGTCGGGGTTGCCGGTCGTGTAGGAGCCCTGGGTGAGGGTGATGCTCCACGAGAGCTTGCCGTCGGCGGCCGCGAGCATGTTCTTGGTGCGGGTGTTGACGCGCTTGCCGCCGTAGGTGTCGGTGCTCGACCCGACGCTGATCTGGCGGGTGACCGTGTACAGGCCGGTGTCGGTGCCGAGCTTGGTGAGCGAGGTCGGGCCGGGGATGCCGTTGGCGTCGAGTCCGGTGTAGCCCAAGGACTTCTGGTAGTTCGCGTACGCGGTGACGGTGGTGGTGCCGTAGTGGCCGTCCACCGAGGAGGCGGCGAGGAAGTTCTTGGCGTCGAGCGCCTGCTCCACGACCTTGACGTGCGGCCCGGCGGTGAGCGTGGTGCCCGTGCCGGACTTCGGCGGGTCGACCATCGCGGCGACGAGCACGAGCTCCATGTCGACCACGGCGGCGGCCTCGGCGGCGCTTGCCGTGAAGACGGCCGGGACGGTCGCGGCGCTGATGCCGCCCGCTGCGATGAGCGCGCGGCGCAGGAGCTGGCGCCGGGAGTGGGTGTCGGGTGTTGCTTCGGAGGTCATCTTTGGGTCCCTTCCTGGAGCTTCGCACCGAGGGGTGATCGACGCGACAGGTGTCGTGTAACGAGACCATATCGGAGAAATCTTTCGTTGAGAAGTCCTTCAGTGAAACAAAACTTCATCTTGGGGGTCGCGCCCCTTCACGGCCTGACACGTTGAGCGGCGGGCAAATATCATTGAGCGACACTCGTCAGAGAGGTGGCCATGTCCTCGACCGTCGAAGTCGCGATCTCCCCGGAGACTGCTAAATACGCCCCCGACAGCCCCCAGTGGCGACGCGAAGTCGCCGCCCTCCACGCCGACCTGAGCCGCGAGACCGCTTCTGTCGCAATGCGCTCCGAGCCCACGGGCGGAACCAAGGGCGCGGCGGTCGACGTGATCCTCGCGCTCGGCACCTCGGGTGCGCTCGTCTCGGCGGTCCAGATTCTCCGCGCCTGGCTCGGCCGCGACAAGACCCGCTCGATCACCGCCGTATGGACCGATGAGGACGGTAAGGAACGACGGTTCACCCTCACGGGCGAGAACATCGACCAGCAGTCGCTCACCGCACTGAGCGAGTCGATCGGCCGCATGATCGAAGGCCGCTGATGCCCGACCGCCGCTACCGGGCCCTGCTCATCGGCAACGCCGTCTTCCGCCGCGACCCGCAGGGCCTCCCGAGACTGCAGGGCCCGCGCGCCGATGTGGACGCCCTGTGCGAGGCGCTGGCCGACCCGCAGTCGGGCATGTTCGCGGCCGAGGACATCGAACCCCTCATCGACCGGAACGTGCAGAGCCTGCGCGAAGAGCTGCACCGCTTCTTCATCGAGGACGCCACCCGTGACGACGTCCTGTTCCTCTACTACAGCGGCCACGGCAAACTCGACCTCCTCGGCCGTCTCCACCTGTGCGCCAGCGACACCCGCGTGAACGCCCTGCCCGTGACCGCGCTCCGGTACAAGGACGACATCGACACACTCATCGAGGCCTCCCCCGCGGCCTCCACGGTCACCATCCTCGACTGCTGCCACAGCGGCGCCTTCCGCGGCGGCGAACTCAAGATCAAGGCCACCGGCAGCGGCCGCTGCGTCATCACCAGCGCCAGCGCCAACGAACTCGCCCTCGACGCCACGGGCCCCGGCGGCACGAGCCCCTTCACCAACGCCCTCGTCACCGGCCTCCGCTACGCCCGAGCCGACGACCACCTGACCGCTCAAAGCCTTTACGACTACGTCGAAACCGAACTCACCCCCGCAGGCAACTCCAGCCCCCAGTTCTACTTCGACGGCGAAGGCGCCATCGTCCTCGCCAAGCGGCACAACCCGATCGCTCCGGCACCCCTCCCCGCACCGGTCAACGAGATCGCGCTGCCGGAGGAGATCGAAGAACTCCTGCAGTTCGAAGAAGAACCCGAGGCCCAGCCCGCCGCCTCCGCGCCCCAGCTGGACCTGCCCGAGCCCCGGACCAGGCTCTGGACGCTCCTCAACGAAGCGGCCACCTCGCTGGTGTCCGGCCCGCTCGTGGGCCCTGAGCCCGCCGATTCGCTCAGAGACCTCTTCGAGCAGGCCGCCCGAATCGCGCCGCAGTGGCCGCAGGCCGTCCTGAAGCGGCTCGATGACAGTCCGCTCCACCAACCGATCGCCGAGGCCACGGCTATCGGCTTCGCCGCAACGGATCCCGATCTGGCGGCCGAGTTCGTCAGGGGACTCCCCGACCGCACCCCGTCCCGCGTCGGCGCCGCACTCGCCCTCGCAGGGGCGCTCCCGGAGTCGCGGCAGCCCCTTGCCGAGGCCATGATCCAAGATGCGGCAAGCCATGCGAGGGTAATCCACAGCAGCACGGCATCCGTCCGGGTCCTGGCGCGGTTCCTGGGGATCCTCATCGACGCCGAGGAGGACAAGGTCACCGGCCTGGACTGGTCCGCAACCGGACTGACGGTGCGCCACGTCGCGGTCGCAGCGGCGGCACACTCCTCTGACATGCGACCTTTCGTGGAAGCCGGCCTACTCAACTGCATCGGGAGCCAAGCCGATCCGTTGAGGCAGCGATCATTGAGAGCCGAGGCCGGACTGCTGCTGGCGCCCTTCGACCCCGCATTCGCCGCCGACTACTTCAAGGCCGACGGGCACTTCCTGCCCCGCAGTGCCTTCGAGGACATCACGGCCTTCGAAATCATCCTCGGCGCCACCGCGATGCTCGCCGCAGACCGGCAGACCGCCAACCGGCTGTTCGAACTCGCGGAGCTCCGCTGCCAGACCGAGGAGGACTGGACCGAACTCTTCGACGCCCTCATGCTCCACATCGACACCGCCCACCTGCATCCACCTGCATACGCGGACCACTTGCTCCACGCCATCGAGCGGGCCGTCGATCAGGTGCCCGAAGACAAGCTCGACAAGCTCGCGGAGACCGCCGTGAATCTCGCAACCGCCGAGCCGAAAGTCGCCGCGAGGCTGCTGGACCTCCATCCCGAAGAGGAGCAGATCTGCGGGGAACTGATCCGGGCGGCGGGCCGCGCAGCGCCCGTCGACATGAAGTCGGCGAAGCATATGGCGGCCAAGGCTGAACGCGTCATCGTGTCGGTCTCGGATTTCGACAAGCGGAGTCGGCACCTGGCGAGGCTTGCCGAGGCGTATGCGGCGATCGACCCCGACGACGCCATGCGGATCATCGATTCGACACCGCGAGAAGGGGCGTGGCGCGCTATCGCGCTCACCGACGCGACAACGGTCATCAGCTCCACGGCACCGGACCGGGTCGACGACCTGATCGCGAGGTTCGCACCCGACAGCGACTCGGACGACCATCTCAGCGACATCGCGGAAGGACTGGCCAAGACCGACCCCGACCGGGCGATTCGACTCTCGGAAGGAATTCAGGACTCCATCCATAAGGGATCTGCCCTCGCCGCAGTCGTAGAAGCCATGATCCCTCGGTCGATCGGAACAGCGGACGACATTGCCCGGAGCATTTCCACCCCTTTCTTCAGGGCCTCCGCCATGGCGACCGTCGCAGCAGCGGTCGCTGCCGAAGATCCCGGCCGCGCCGCCGCGATCGCGAGCGCCATTCCGAACGACGAGCAATACCTTCCCCAAAGGATCACCGCTTTCGTCGCCGCTGCGCGTGTCTGGGCAGCGGACCGGAGCAACGAGTCCGAGCAGATCTTGCGCTTGGCCGAAGAGACAGCGGAGGAACTTGTTACCGATGCGATCGAGAAGAGCAAGGCGTTGACCGAGATCGCGTCGGTCTACATGGAGTTCGCACCGATACACGCGTCCTGGCTGCTTGCGACTGCTGAGCATCTGGTGGACTTGACTCCGGCTACGAGTGAGGAAGACCGCCTGACTGCGCTTGCCTCCACGATGGTGGTGTCGGCTGCGGCCGTCCCAGGGCAGGCAGAGCGCCTTGCTGGCAGGCTGCCGGGATCATGGGACGAGCGAAACGCGTACCTCGCGAAGGCCGTGGCGGCCATGGCGCCAGTCGATGCCCGCCGGGCGGAGCGGATGGCGGGGCTCATCGGCGACCCGCAGGCGCGGCTCGGAGTTCAGTCGGCGCTGCTCGACACGCTGAGCGAGACGTCGCCCGCGAAGGCCGAGCGGCTGGCGCTGTCGATGCCGCACAGTGCGGAGCGGATCGAAGGGTTGGTCAAGGTCGCAGAGGCGCTGCATCGGCGGCAGTCGGGCGAGTAGGGGCTGCGAGTTCGCTCCCCCGCTAGGGGGAGGATGCCGACACTCGCGGGTGAGGCGTGCATGGCACCACTTTTCGTAGGGTCGTGGCATGTCCAGCACTACGCTTCCCCTGATTCGCCGTGCTTCGCGCGGAGCGGCACGCCTGACCGGTATCGCCGGTTGGTCGGTCGTGGCCATCGCCGTGCTTCACACCGTCGTCTTCGCTCCCGTATCGCCCTGGGGCGCATGGTTCGACGGGTCGCTCCAGCGCGGCGACGCCGATCCTGAATCCGTCGCGCTCTTCTGGGCGCTGCCAGGGAGCTTCGTTGTTCCCGTGATCCTGTTGGGGCTGTTCATGATCCGGATGGGCAGGCAGCGGCAGCGCATCGGGCTCCCCTTCACGCTCACACTGGTGGCCTGGGTGTCGTTCTGCATCTGGCTGGTCGGGCCGAGCGGGTTCATGCTCGTGTACGTGCCTGCCGGACTGCTCGTCGCCGCTTCGGTCCTCGACCGTCGGGCACGTCGCGCGGCCCAAACCTGAAAACGCCGAAGGGCGGCGCCGCAAAAGCGGTGCCGCCCTTCTACATGCTTGCTGTTAGACGATGCGGTCGAGGATGATCGGGCCGCGCTTGGCGGGTTCGGCTCCGACTTTCCATTGGCCGGCAAGGGTCTCCTTGGCGGCGGCGAAGCGCTCGGGGGTGTCGGTGTGGAGGCGGAAGACGGTCTCGCCCGCCTTCACCGGCTCGCCGACGGTCTTCAGGATCTCGATGCCCGCACCGAACTGGACCGGCTGGCCCTGGCGTTCGCGGCCGGCGCCGAGGCGCCAGGCGGCGACGCCGACGGCGTAGGCGTCCATCTCGGCGACGAAACCGTCGGCGTCGGCGGTGATCTCCTCGAACTCGCGGGCGACCGGGAGCGGGGCGTCGACCTCGCCGCCCTGGGCGCTGATCATCTTGCGCCACTTGTCCATCGCGCGGCCGTCGTTGAGGGCGGCGGCCGGGTCGGCGTCGGGCTGGCCCGCTGCAGCGAGCATTTCCTTCGCCAGAGCCACGGTCAGCTCGACGACGTCCTCGGGGCCGCCGCCGGCCAGGACCTCGACCGACTCGCGCACCTCGAGGGCGTTGCCTGCCGTGCGGCCCAGCGGGATCGACATGTCCGTCAGGAGCGCGCGGGTGTCGACGTCGTGGTCCTTGCCGAGGCGGACCATGGTCTCGGCGAGCTCACGGGCCTGGGCGAAGTCCTTCATGAACGCGCCCGAGCCGACCTTGACGTCGAGGACGATCGCGTCGGCGCCCTCGGCGATCTTCTTGCACATGATCGACGAGGCGATGAGCGGAATCGCCTCCACAGTGGAGGTGATGTCGCGGAGGGCGTACAGCTTCTTGTCGGCCGGGGCGAGGTCGCCGGTGGCCGCGCAGATGACCGCGCCGATGTCCTTGAGCTGCTCGATGACGCTCGCCTCGGTCATGTCGACCTGGAAGCCGGGGATCGACTCGAGCTTGTCGAGGGTGCCGCCGGTGTGGCCGAGGCCGCGGCCCGAGAGCTGCGGGACCGCCACGTCGAAGACGGCGACGAGCGGAGCCAAGGGCAGCGTGATCTTGTCGCCGACGCCGCCCGTGGAGTGCTTGTCGACGCAGGGCTTGCCGACCGCCGAGAGGTCGAGCTTGATGCCCGAGCGGATCATCGCGGCCGTCCAGTCGGCGATCTCGCGCGGCTCTGCGCCGTTGAGGAAGATCGCCATGGCCAGGGCCGACATCTGCTCGTCGGCGACGACGCCCTTGGTGTAGGCGTCGATGACCCAGTCGATCTGGGCGGTCGAGAGTTCGCCGCCGTCCCGTTTGGTGCGGATGACGTCTACAGCGGTGATCATTGGATTTCCCTCACAATGGAATTCGAGACGGCGGGACAGCCTTGGCGCTGCTTGCGAGCCATAAATTGGCACAGCCCCGCCCTCGCCCTACAGGTATTCGGGGCCGAACGCGCCCGGGAGCAGTGCCCCCACGGTCGTCGGCTCCGGCGCGGCGTCCACCAGGCACTCGGCGCCGCCGTGCTCGTAGAGCAGCTGGCGGCAGCGGCCGCAGGGGGTGAGGGGTTCCCCTGCCCGGTCGACGCAGGCGATCGCGACCAGGCGCCCGCCGCCCGTGGCGGCGAGCTCCGAGACCATGCCGCACTCGGCGCACAGGGTCAGGCCGTACGAGGCGTTCTCGACGTTGCAGCCGGAGACGATCCGGCCGTCGTCGACGAGTCCGGCGACACCGACCGGGAACTTCGAGTACGGGGCGTAGGCATTGGCCATGGCCTGGCGGGCCTTGTCCCGCAGCGCGTCCCAGTCGATGTCGGCCATGGCTACTTGTCTCCCGGGTTGTACGGCACGCCGTCGGCCGCGGGGGCCTTGGCCTTGCCGATGAGTCCGGCGACGACCACGAGGGTCACCGCGTACGGCAGCATCTTCAGGAAGTCGCCCGGGATGAGCGCGCTTCCGGCGGCGTCGAGGTCGCGGGCGATCTGGGTGGTGAAACCGAAGATCAGCGCCCCGGCGAGGACGCCGAGCGGGTTCCAGCGGCCCACGATCATGACGGCGAGCGCGACGAAGCCGAGCCCGGCGGTCATGTTCTTGTTGAACGCCAGCGAGTTCGCGATGGTGAACCAGGCCCCGCCGAAACCGGAGAGGAGACCGGCGGCGACGACGTTCCAGTACCGCAGGCGGTTGACGTTGACGCCCATGGAGTCCGCGGCCGCCGGGTGCTCGCCGACCGCGCGGGTGCGCAGACCCCAGCGGGTCCGGTAGAGCAGGAACCAGACCACGAAGACCAGGACGAGCCCGACGTACACGAACAGCTTCTGCTGGAACAGGACCGGGCCGAGGACCGGGATGTCCGCGAGCGGGCCCCAGTTGACCGTGGAGACGGTGAACGGGTCGTTGAGGCCTTCGGACTTCTTCAGCTGGTCGTACATGAAGCTGGTGAAGCCGAGCGCCAGCAGGTTCAGGATGACGCCGACGACGACCTGGTTGACCTGGTACTTGGTCGCGAGCAGCGCCAGGAGCATGGTCGAGAGGGACCCGGCGACCATCGCGCCGAGCATCCCCGCGTAGACGTTCCCGGTGACGTTGGCGATCAGGACGCCGGTGAAGGCGCCCATGAGGAACTGGCCCTCGATGCCGATGTTGATGACGCCCGAGCGTTCGCACACGACGCCCGAGAGCGCGCCGAAGATGTACGGCATGGAGAGGAACAGCGCCCCGGCGAGGATCGACTCGGCGCGGAACACCGTCCCCGGCTGGGAGTAGGACCAGAACAGGAGGCCCAGCACGAACGCGGTCACCGCGACGGCCGAGACGAGCTTGTGGCGGCGGCGGGGCAGGCCCGCGAGCATCCACGCGCCCGCGCCCGCCGTGAGCGCGCCGAGGAACAGGACCACGCCGCGCGTGGGCAGGGCCCACTCGACGTCGGTCATGGTCTTGTCGAAGGCGATCGTGGTGGTGCGGTCCCCGTCGAGCACCGCCAGGGCGATGACGAGGAGGAACGCGCCGAGGATCGCGAACGTGACGCCGCCCTTGAGATGGCGTTCCACGGCGCGGTCGTCGACGAGCGCCGGAGCGGCGATGGTGTCCACTGCCATGGGGCTCACCAGCCTTTCGCTTCGAGGGTGACCAGGCCGCCGCGCGGCGTACGCAGGTGCAGGATGGCCTTGACCAGTGCGGGAGCGGCGATGAACAGCACGATGATCGCCTGGAGCAGTGTCGAGATGTCGACCGGGACGTCGGGCTGCGCCGAGAGCGCGCCCGCCTTCAACGCACCGAACAGGAGCGCCGCGGCGACGATCCCGCCGGGCTTGGCCCGGCCCAGGAGGGCCACGGTGATGCCGTCGAACCCGTACTCGAGCGGGGTCGAAGCGGTGACGCCGGTCGAGTACACGCCGAGCGACAAGGTCGCGCCCGCGAGGCCCGCGATGGCGCCGGAGACGGCCATCGTGGTCGTGTAGGTGCGGCCGATGTGCATGCCCGCGGTCGCGGAGGCGTGCTCGTTGAAGCCGACCGCGCGGATGCGGAACCCGAAGGTGGACTTCGACAGCAGCCACCACACCAGGACCGCCGCCCCGATGCCGATGATGAGCCCGAGGTTGACGCGGAGGGACTCGTTCAGTCCGGAGAGCAGCGTCGGGAGCGTCGCGGATTCGTGCACCGACTTGGAGATGAGCTGCGTGCTCAGTTCCGAGTGGAGGAAGCCGGTTCCCAGCGCCCACACCAGGAACAGCGCGGCGATGTTGTTGAGCATGATCGAGGAGATGACCTCGTGCGCACCGGTGCTGGCCTTGAGGACGCCGGGGATGGCGCCGAACAGGCCGCCCGCGACGGCGCCCGCGAGGACGGCCAGCGGGAGGTGGAGCCAGATCGGCAGGTCCAGGCTGAAGCCGACGACGAGCGCGCCGAGGATGCCGAAGATCATCTGGCCCTGGGCGCCGATGTTGAACAGCCCGGCCTTGAAGGCGAGGCCGACCGCGAGGCCGGTGAAGATCAGCGGCGTCGCGTAGGTGAGCGTCTCCGACAGGGGCCGCAGCAGGTCGCCGAAGTCGGCGGTCCCGGCGGCGAACTTGTCGAGCGTGTTCAGGTTGAGGATCGCGCCCTCGAACAGCGAGAGGTAGGCCTGGGCGACGAGGTCGCGGGTGGCGTAGTAGGCGTCCTGCGGCCGGGAGAAGAAGTACGAGTACGTGCTGCGCGTGTACTCGTCCGAGAGGACCAGGAGGATGCCGCCGATGAGGAACGCCAGCAGCAGGGAGTAGACCGTGACCATGACCGAGTTCGCCTCGGTCAGGTAGCGGCCGAAGAGCCGCATGAAGTTCGGCTTCGACTCCGGGGTCTCGCCCGCCTCAGGCTGTTCGGGGGCCGGGGCCTTGGTATCCGTGCTCATCGGTCACCTCCGTTGGCTTCCTCGTCGGTCTCGGCCTCGTCGGCCGCGGTGGTCTCGGGTGCGGTGGTCTCAGGTGCGATGTCGGCGCCGACCATGAGGCGGCCGATCACCTCGCGGGGCGTGTCGGGGGCGACCTCGCCGACGATGCGGCCGTTGTAGATCACGGCGATGCGGTCGGCCAGGGCGTAGATCTCGTCCAGTTCGGACGAGATCAGCAGGACCCCGGTGCCGGTGTCGCGCTCGGCGACCAGGCGCGAGTGGATGAACTCGGTCGCGCCGACGTCGACGCCGCGGGTCGGCTGCGCCGCGACGAGGAACCGGCGGGGCCGGGAGAACTCGCGGGCGATGATGACCTTCTGCGCGTTGCCGCCCGAGAGCGCCGAGACGGGCTCGTCCGGGGACTGGGTGCGGATGTCGAACTCGGCGATCGAGTCGACCGCGCGCTTGCGCACCGCGCCCGCGTTCACCGCGCCGCGCTTGCTGAACGGCGCGTCGCGGTACTGGTTGAGGACGATGTTCTCGGCGACCGAGAACTCCGAGATGACGCCGTCGCGGCCGCGGTCCTCGGGGATGTAGCCCAGGCCGTCCGCGATGCGGTGGGCCGGGCCCGTGCCGTGCACGTCCTTGCCGTCGATCGCGATGCGGCCATCGTTGGGCTTGATGAGGCCGAGGATCGCGCGGGCCAGTTCGGTCTGGCCGTTGCCCTCGACGCCCGCCAGGCCCACGATCTCGCCCGAGTGGACGGTGAGCCCGAGCCCGTCGAGGACCTTCACGCCCGCGTCGGAGACGACGGTGAGGTCCTTGACTTCGAGGCGCGCCTCGCCCGGCTCGGCCGGGGTCTTGTCGACCTGGAGGGTCACGGCGCGGCCGACCATCGCCGAGGCCATCTCGGCCTCCGAAGCGGTCGGCTCCAGCTCGGCCACCACTTTGCCGCGCCGGATCACCGTGATGGTGTCCGCGACGGCCTGGACCTCTTTGAGCTTGTGGGAGATGAACAGGATCGACGTGCCTGCCTCAGCGAGGTTCCGCATGATCTGCAGGAGCTCGGTGATCTCCGCGGGCGTGAGCACCGCGGTCGGCTCGTCGAGGATGAGCAGTTCCGTCTTCGGCCCCGACAGGGCCTTGACGATCTCGACGCGCTGCTGGACGCCCACGGGCAGGTCCTCGCAGATCGCGTCGGGGTCGAGCTTGAGGCCGTACTCCTCCGAAACCTGGCGTACGGCCTTGCGCGCGGCCTTGGCCGAGAGCACCCCCAGACCCTGGGTGTGCTCCCGGCCCAGCTGCACGTTGTCAGCGACGCTGAAGGGCCCGACGAGCTTGAAGTGCTGGTGCACCATCCCGATCCCGGCGGCGATCGCGTCGCCCGGACCGTTGAAGGAGACCGGCTCTCCGTCGATGAGGATCTCGCCGCTGGTGGGCGTGAGAATCCCGTAGAGCATGTTCATGAGCGTCGACTTGCCCGCGCCGTTCTCGCCGAGGATGGCGTGGATCTGGCCGGGCTCGACCACGAGGTCGATGTCGTCGTCAGCGGTGAACGAGCCGAACTTCTTCGTCAGGCCCTTCAGTTCAAGTCGCAAGGCACGTCCTTCTTCGAAGCGTTCCGGCGGTTACGAGACCGGGCTGGCCGGGGAGGTGAGGACGATGGAGCCGTCGATGATGCCCTGGCGCAGCGCGTCGACCTCGGCCTTGGTCTCCTCCGAGATCACGGACTCGAAGTCGTGGTACGGAGCGATCGAGACGCCGTCGTTGGCGAGCGTGCCGACGTAGGTGCCGTTGCCGGCCTCGTCGTTGTAAGCCGCGAGCACGGCTTCCTTCACGGCCACGTCGAGGGCCTTCTCGGCGGAGGTGATGAGCTCGGAGCCGTACTCGGTCGACTCGAAGCCGTCGGTGTCGACCCAGATGGCGTTGACGGTGTCGCTGTCGGCGGCGGCGGTCAGCGCGCCGATACCGGCGGGGCCGGCGACCGGGAACAGGATGTCCGCGCCCTGCGAGATGAAGGTGTCCGAAGTGCTCTTGCCAGCGGCCGCGTCCTCGAAGTTGCCGAGGAAGGTGCCGGTCTGGGCTTCCTTGTCCCAGCCCAGGAGCTTGACGTCGGCGCCCTTGTCGGTGTTGTACTTGGCGATGCCCTCGGCGAAGCCGTCCATGAAGATGGTCACCGGGTTGATCTGCATGCCGCCCCAGGTGGCGACGGTGCCGGTCTTCGTCTGCGAAGCGGCGATGTAGCCGGCCAGGTACGCGGACTGCGCGGTGTCGAACTGGATCGAGTACACGTTCTCGGTCTCGACCGGCGCGAAGCTCGCGTCGATCGGGGAGCCGTCGACGATCGCGAAGCCGACCTCGGTGTTGGCCAGGGCGGCGGTGGTGACGTTGCCGGCCATCAGGCCGCCGACGCCGACGATGAAGTCGCAGCCGTCGTCGACCGAGGCCTGCAGGTTCGGGTCGTAGTCGGCCTCGGAGGAGGACTCCTTGTAGGTGACCGCGATGTCGGAGTTCTCCTCCGCGGCGGACTCCATGCCGGCCCACGCGGACTCGTTGAAGGACTTGTCGTCGATGCCACCGGAGTCGGTGACCATGCAGGCGGAGAACGACGCGTCGGCGTTGTCGCCGCTGCCGTTCTCGGACGGGGCCTCACCGCAAGCGGCGAGGGCGGCGAGGCCGACGGCGGAAACGCCCGCCAGGGCCAGCTTGAACGGCTTGACAGCCATCTCGGTCTCCTTTGACAATCCAAGGGGTAAGTCGATACCCGCATAATCATGGCCGCACCCGGTGGCCTTTGACACCGACCTTGACTATTTCGTTACCGAAACATCCTATGACTGAGATCCACGGTGAACTGGTGTTTCACCCGGGCTACGGCGCGATTGCAGCTCCGGGGGCCTTCGGACGGTCACAAGTAGGTGAATTCCGGGGCGGCGCTACGTCCAGAAGACGGCGACACCTGCGGTCACGGCGATGAGCGCGCCCGTCGCGTAGAAGTGCCCCGCGGCGACCTTCTCGCGCTTCTTCCACACCGGGATCGCGATCATGACTGCGAGCATCAGCGCGAGCAGGAACTTCACGCCGAGCTTGGCGTGGTTGGCGTCGCCCTCGGAGGCGACGATGCCGTACAGGACGATGCCCGTGGCGAGCTGGACCGCGATGCCGTACAGCATCGCCGAGTTGAAGTTGAACCTCTTCGAGAGCAGGGACACGAGCCAGCCGCCGAAGACGGCCGCGAACCCGAGCAGGTGGAGGTAGCGCAGCAGCAAGTGGACGAATTCCATGCGCCGGAGTATTCCAGAGCGCCGCGCGGGCGATGGCGCGAGCGGCCGGACCCGAGCACCGATCACACGGGACCCACGCCCGCGACCGCGCGCAATATCCTGGGTGGACCCCCACCCCCGAGGAGGCCCGCGATGGCCGAACCGCAATCCGAGCCCGCGCTGCCGGAAGGGCCCGCCGAACAAGTTGAGGCCGAGGAGTACGCGCCCGACCCGGGGCCCGTCCCCGGCTCGGGGCTGGCCGCCCTCGCGGCCCTGTGGCTCTTCGCCACCGCCCTGGGCAGCTGCTTCTTCATCGCCGCTGCGATGCTCGTCTTCAACCTCGCCGCCGAGGACGCCCCCGCGGGCGAGACCGCCCAGGCGGCGGTCGCCGCCCTGGTACTCGGCACGCTCACCGTGCTCCACATCGTCGTCGCCGTATCGCTGCGGCAGGCTCGCGAATGGGCGCGCAAGACCGCGGTGCTCGTCGAGACCGGGGCCGTCGCGGCCTGCCTGGTCGGGACGGTCGCCGCGTTCAAACTCGACGCTGACATCGCGTCCCAGATCTCCGGGGCCTGCCTCCTAGGCGTGCTCCTCCACTGCGGCGTGATCGCGCTCGTGTCGACCCGCGCCATGAGGGCATGGTGCGAAAACGGCCGGGCTGTATAGCCCGGCCGTTCACACTCGCTTAGCTGACGCGGTGCGCGCCTGCCGCCGCGCGGGCCACGAAGACGCGCGGGGTCGGCAGGCCCTTGGCGGCCGCCGCTTCCAGCACCGCCGCTTCGACCTTCGCCGCAGCGGCCGACTCGACGAGCGCGATCGCGCTGCCGCCGAAGCCGCCGCCGGTCATGCGGGCACCCAGGGCGCCGGCGCCGAGCGCGGCGTCCACGGCCGAGTCGAGCTCGACCGAGGAGACCTCGTAGTCGTCGCGCAGCGACACGTGCGAGGCCGTGAGCAGGTCGCCGATCCCGGACACGTTGCCGCGCTTCAGGATCGCGACGGTCTCGAGCACGCGCTCGTTCTCGGTGAGGATGTGGTGCATCCGCCGGTTCAGGCGCTCGTCGTCGAGCTTCGCGTGCTTCGGCGCGTCGCGCAGGAACGGGACGCCGAGCTGGCGGGCCGCCTCCTCGCAGTCGGCGCGGCGCAGGCCGTACTCGCCGTCGACGTGCCGGTGCGGGGCCTGCGTGTCGATGACGAGCATCGTCAGGTCCTCGGCGGCCAGGTCGAAGGGGACCTGCTCGCGCGAGAAGTCCCGGCAGTCCATGAACATGACGTTGCCTTCGGTGCACAGCAGCGAAGCGGACTGGTCGAGGATGCCCGTGGGCGCGCCCATGTACTCGTTCTCGGTCTTCTGCACGATCCGCGCCAGCTCGGTGCGGTCGATCTCGTGGCCGAAGATCTCGGCCAGCGCGATGATCACCGAGCATTCGAGCGCGGCCGAAGAAGAGAGGCCGCCGCCGTGCGGCACATCGGAGTTGATGGCGATGCGCACCGGCTCGACCGGGTAGCCTGACTCGTTCATGGCCCACGCGACGCCCGCGAGGTACCCGGCCCAGCCTTCGACGCCTTCAAGGGAGTCGGCGCGGACGGTGTCGCCGTCGCCGTACGTGGAGTGGAACTCCCACGTGTCGGCCCTGGCGACGGCCGCGACCGAGTAGAACGGCAGCGCGAAGGGCATCACGAAGCCCTCGTTGTAGTCGGTGTGCTCGCCGATGAGGTTCACGCGGCCGGGCGCGGCCCACAGGCCTTCGGGTTCGGTGCCGAACACGTCGCGGAAGGCGGCCGCGGCGGTCTCGGCGAGCTCCGTGGCGTGTGAATCCTGTATGGCGAAGCCATTCCCGTTCGGGTGGCGGTGGGCGACGGGCGGGCGGTCAGGAGTGGGCATGCTGGTAGTACTTCCAGGCGTCGGCGACCATGCGGTCGAGGGTGTCGCGGCTGGGTTTCCAGCCGAGTTCGGTGTGCGCGCGCTCCGAGGAGGCGACGAGTTCGGCCGGGTCGCCTGCGCGGCGCGGGCCGATGCTCACCGGGAAGTCGGTCCCGGTGACGGCCTTGACGGTGGCGACTACCTCTTTGTTGGAGAAGCCGTTGCCGTTGCCGAGGTTGTAGATCTTGTGCTCTCCGGCCTCGGCGGCCTTGAGCGCGAGGAGGTGCGCGTCGGCGAGGTCGGCGACGTGGATGTAGTCGCGGACGCAGGTGCCGTCCGGGGTCGGGTAGTCCTCGCCGAACAGGCCGAACGACTCGCGCTTCCCGGCGGCGGCCTCGAACGCGATCGGGATGATGTGCGTCTCCGGCTCGTGGTTCTCGCCGTGCCAGATCCCGCTCCGGTCCTCGTAGGCGCCGACGACGTTGAAGTAGCGCAGGGAGACCGCGGCGAGGCCGTACGCGGTGGCCTCGGAGGCGATCGCCATGTCGCTGGCGAGCTTGGTCGCGCCGTAGGTGGAGGTGGGGGCCTTGACGGCGTCCTCGCGGATCGGGACCTCGAGCGGGTTGCCGTAGACGGCGGCCGTGGAGGAGAACACGAGGGTCTTCACGTTCGCCTCGCGCATGGCGTCGAGCAGCGCGAACGTGGCGGCCGTGTTGGCCTCCCAGTAGATCTCGGGCTTCTGCATCGACTCGCCCGCGGCGATGAGGCCCGCGAAGTGCAGGACCCCGTCGAAGGTGGCGTCGAGGACCTCGCGGGCGTCGCGCACGTCCTTCTCCACCAGCACCGCCCCGGCGGGGACGCGGGAGGCGTCGCCGGTCGAGCAGTTGTCGAGCACGACCACTTCGTGGCCGGCTTCGAGCAGCATCGTGGCGACGATCGAACCGATGTAACCGGCGCCGCCGGTAACCAGATATTTCACAGCGCTCCCTTGAGAATGTCGGCCGACGTCTCGGGGCCCAGGTCGTGGACCCAGCCGCCCATCACGGACTCCGAGGACGCCAGGAACTTGACGCGGCCGGGGCCGCGGCGGATCGAGACGAGTTCGAGGCGCAGGCGGCCCCACTCGCGGTCCTCGCCGACGGGCGCCTGGTGCCAGCCGGCCATGTACGGCATCTGCTCGCCGGGGTAGGCGGCGTCGCAGCGCTGCAGGACCTCGAGGTACAGCGGCGCGAAGGACTCGATGTGGCCTTCGGGCAGCTCGGCGAGGTCGGCGAAGCGCTCCTTCGGGTAGACGTGCACCTCGAAGGGCCAGCGCGCCGCGTAGGGCGTGAAGGCGATCCAGTGCTCGTTCTCGGCGATGACCCGCGGGCCGGCGGACTCGGACGCGAGGATGTCCTCGTAGAGGTCGCGGCCCGTGGTCGCCTTGTGGCGCTTGGCGGCGGCGATGAACTTGCGGGTCTGCGGGGTGACGTACGGGTAGCCGTAGATCTGGCCGTGCGGGTGGTGGAGTGTCACGCCGACCTCGACGCCGCGGTTCTCGAAGCAGAAGACCTGGGCGATGTCGCCGCGCGCGGAGAGCTCGGCGGTGCGCTGGGCGAGGGCCTTGACGACGAGCTCGACGCGTTCGGGGCCGAGGTCCACGAGCGAGGCGTTGTGGTCGTCGGAGAAGACCACGACCTCGCAGCGGCCGGAGGCCGGGACCGCGATCTCCATCTCCGGGCCCACTTCCGCGGGCGGGAGCGGGCCGGGCTCGGCGAAGCCGCCGAAGCTCGGGAAGCGGTTCTCGAAGACCGCGACCTCGTAGTCGGGCGCGGGGACTTCGGTCAGCTCGTCGCCCGAGGACGGGCAGAGCGGGCAGGAGACCGGCAGCTGCGGGCGGTTCGAGCGCCCGGCGGAGACGGCCACCCATTCGTCGCGGAGCCGGTCGTAGCGGACCTGGCCGGCGCTGACGCGGTCGCCGAGGTCGCGCTTGTCGGCGTAGGCGGCGCGGCTGGTCTGCGGCCCGGCCGAGTAATAGAGGATCTGGCGGCCGTCGGCGAGGTCGCCGGACTCCGTGTGGATCGCGGTCATGGTCTCTTCTCGGTGGTGTTCGTGCGTTGCTTCCCGGGGCCGTGGTGTTCCGCTGGGACGGGTGCGAGCACGACCTGGTCGACGTGTTCGCGCAGTTGGCGCCGGGCCTCCTCGTCGAGGAGGGAGTCGGTGACGATGACGTCGGCGTCGTCGATGGACGCGATCGTGGCGATGCCGACGACGTCGAACTTGGTGTGGTCGGCGACGACCACGAGGCGGCGGCCCTTCGCGGCGAGGGTCGCGACGGTCTCGGCTTCGAGGAGGTTGGGGGTGGTGAACCCGGCGCGCAGGGACATGCCGTGGACGCCGAGGAAGACGGTGTCGACGTTGACCTTCTCGAGGGAGGCCACCGCGAACGGGCCGACGAGCGCGTCTGAAGGCGTGCGCACCCCGCCCGTGAGGATCACGGTCTGGTCGGCGCGCCCGGCGCGGTAGAACACGTCGGCGACAGGAACGGAGTTGGTGACCACGGTCAGGTCCGGCACCTCGGTCAGCCGGTGGGCGAGGGTCCAGGTAGTAGTCCCCGCGGAAAGAGCGATCGCCTGGCCAGGACCGACCAGGGTTGCCGCAGCATCCGCAATAGCCTGCTTCTCGGCTTCCTGGCGGACCTGCTTGACGGCGAAGCCGGGCTCGGCGGTGGAGCCGAAGTCGACGGCGGTGGCGCCGCCGTGGACCTTGGCGACGAGGCCGCGGTCGGCGAGGGTCTCGAGGTCGCGGCGGATGGTCATGTCGGACACGCCGAACTCTTCGACCAGCTCTGCCACGCGGACCGCACCGGTTCGGTGGACGCGTTCGGCGATCCGGCTCTGTCGCTGTTGCGCCAGCATGCCGCCTCCTCATGTTTCGAGAGCAGAGTGCTCAAGATCCAACACAATTAAACATCAGGATCGGCGGCGCCGCAATACCGGGTGGCCGCCTTCGCGACGTGGATGTCAGAATCGGTCCATGACCACTGCCGACCGCAAACCGCGCGTCCTGTCCGGGATTCAGCCGACCTCGGACTCGTTCCACCTCGGGAACTACCTGGGCGCGATCCGGCAGTGGGTGGCGATGCAGGACTCCACGGACGCGTTCTACTTCGTCGTCGACCAGCATGCGATCACCGTCGATCACGACCCAAAGGTATTGCACCAGCGCTCACGGGTGAGCGCCGCTCAGCTCCTGGCGCTGGGCGTCGACCCCGAGCGGTGCACGCTGTTCATCCAGTCCCAGGTGCCCGAGCACGCGATGCTCGCCTGGATTCTGAACACCGAGACCGGCATGGGCGAAGCGGCGCGCATGACCCAGTTCAAGGACAAGTCGGCCAAACAAGAACGCACAACCGTCGGGCTGTTCACCTACCCGATCCTCCAGGCCGCCGACATCCTGCTGTACCAGACCGACCAGGTCCCGGTCGGCGAGGACCAGCGCCAGCACCTCGAGCTGACCCGGGACCTCGCGATCCGGTTCAACACCACGTACGGCCAGACCTTCACGGTGCCCGAGCCCTACATCGTCAAGGAGACCGCGACGATCAAGGACCTCGCCGAGCCCGAGAAGAAGATGTCGAAGTCCTCGCCGTCGCCGCGCGGGTGCCTGTACCTCCTCGACGAGCCGAACCAGATGCGCAAGAAGATCAAGAGCGCCGTCACCGACTCCGACGCCGAGGTGCGGTACGACCCCGAGCACAAGCCGGGCGTGTCGAACCTGATGAACATCTACGCCGCACTGGGCGCCACGACGATCGAGAAGCTCGAGGCTGAGTACGCGGGCCGCGGCTACGGCGACTTCAAAACCGACCTCGCCGAGGTCGTGGCCGAGTACCTCGGCCCGATCAGTGCGAAGACCAAGGAGTTCCTGGCGGACAAGGCCGAGCTCGACCGCATCCTCACCGAGGGCGCGGTGAAGGCCCGCCACGTCGCCTCGCGCACGCTCGCCAAGGCCTACAAGAAGGTCGGCTTCTACCCGCCGGTGGCGCTTTAGTGGCGCCGACCGGCCCGACCGCACGGGGCGTCACCGTCGGCGTGGCGATCCCCGTGCCCGCCCCCTGGCGGCAGGCCCTGGACGACGCCCGGATCGCCTCCGGCGACCCCCTCGGCGGCATAGTCCCGGCACACCTGACCCTGTTGGGCCCCACCGAGATCCCAGCAGGCACGCTCGACGCCTTCAAGGCCCACCTGGAAGCGGTCGCCGCGGCCTGCCCGGCCTTCACCCTCCACTTGCGAGGAACGGGAACCTTCCGCCCCGTTACCGACGTAGTCTTCGTAGCCGTCGCCGAAGGCATCGCGGTCTGCGAACAACTGGAATCAGCGATCCGAAGCGGCCCAACCCAACGCGAACGCTCGTTCCCCTACCACCCGCACATCACGATCGCCCAGAACGTACCGGCCTTCGCCCTCGACCAGGCCTTCAACTCGATGTCCCGCTTCGAAGCCAGGTTCCGCGTAGACGCCTTCACCCTCTACACCCACCCCAGCCCAGGAGCCTGGACCGGAGAAACCCTCGCCGGAGCCCCCATCCCCTGGACCCCAAAGGTGACTTTCCCTCTATCCCCCACCTAGCCCAGGGACCTTGACGACCTCGAGCAAGTAAGGGTCATAGTCGTTCTCCGGGTCGACCACCTCGATTCCCACCCGAGAGAGCGCGGTTTCACCACGATAAGGAACCGTCGCCATACCGACGCATGAACTCGGCAACCCGCTCATGCGGAGGCCGACTCCCTGACGCCTTCATGATCACGCCTGAATCCCCAATGAGGAATACCGCCATTCCGACACGGAGCGAGCTGAGATCCTCCGATTCATGGCGCGCGAACACTGTCCAGCCAATTTCAAACCTCGCCGCACCCAGCGCATCAGTCGGATAGTCAGGGTGCCTTGCCTGGATATATTCGCGGACACGAGCGACTACTTCCACCTCATCCATCACGGGAAAGTCCGCCTTCCCTTTCTCACCGAACCGCTTTCTCACAGGCTCTCGACCAGGAACGTCATAACTGAGGCTAAACGACTCCCGCGGGGCGAACTGAAAGTCGCGATACGCCATTTAAGACCGACGCTAGCTGACGCCTTTGAACCAGGATTCGCGCTTCGCCCAGCTCAACAGCGACCCTTTTTCTTCAGGATCCCATTGACTTAGAATCGAGCGCACTTTACTCCGTCCTTCTTCAGTTGGATCGGAGTATGCAAGAGCACAGACTGAAACCCAGGCCAAAGAGACACTACCAACCCAGTCTGCATGTTGAAACTCAGGGCTGACAGCCCATTCCGAAAGTTTCCTGGTGAGGCTTTCATTTCCATTTGCCCTCATCCCGATTTGAACGATCGACCTACCTCGAACGATAATCGAAACTTCCGAGTTCTCGGCATTTGCAATCAGCTCAGCGCTGGATTTCGGGCCGAAATATTCGTCTTCTTCAAACATTTCCTATTTCCAATCATTCCAATCGAAATCCAAATCCCCGAACACCCGATCCACGATATCATCAGAGATTACACGAGCTTCCTCGGGCCATTTTGCGATATCACTCATTCTTTGATCCCGGAGCTCGATAAGTTGAGCTTCAATATCATCCAGGCCCATAGACCTAGCCGAATCTATCTCAACCTGATAAGCGCGATATTCCGAGCTTCCCAAGAACTCTCGATCATTAGCGCCCCGCATACCAAGCCATCCTGCGTCGCGGTCGTCGTAGAAATGACTCATTTCATGCTGTAGCGCAGAAAACGAGGCATTTGGGTCCAGCAATAGCTGGCCCGGATTTCCGGGAGACGACCCCGGGTTATAAGCGATTGCGTCTGAACGATAGATGATTTCAACTCCGTGAGACTCCGCTTCGGCGATAAGACGATCCCATTCTTCTGGATGAGTTTCCCTGCCAGGACCGAGTTCAGCCATCGGATCCCCGCCGGATTCGTACATGCCACTACTTGTGGTCGAACCAGAATCGTTGGTGTTCAAGGGGTCGGTCGCACCGATAGGCGTACTAGCGGTGGAGTTGCCGCCGACCTTGGCTTTGGTGCTTACAAGGACGGTTCTGACTGCTGCTGCGGTTCCGGTGATGCCGCCGCTTCCGGTGCCCCCGAGGTTTCGGCCGCTTGGGCCTCCTGGATCGGAGGCGCCGGTCGAATTGCCAGTGCTGCCAGGGGTTGTGGGACTCGGAGTTCCGCCGCCGTGCCTGAAGAGGCCGGTTGCCGCTATGAGGGCGGCGAAGAGTAGGAGCTTGCGCATGAAGGCGGGGGGTCCTGTTCTCTGCGTGAGGGCGTGTGGGGTGTCGGAGGTCAGGCGGTGAGGATGGTGTGAAAGGCCATGATGGATTGGACCGCTGCGGTGACCAGGGAGAAAGCCAGACCCGCGAAGCCGGCGATGATGCCGATCGCGTCGATGATGCACAGCGGGGTTGCGACACCGGCAGAGGCGGCGATCAGGCCGAGCCAGATGGGGATGTGGATCAGCAGGAGCGAGACCAGTTCAGCGATCACGTCGCGGATGAGTTCGTAGCTGATCTGGGCGAGGGTCGCGGCCCCTTCGGTCGCGGCCCGCATCCCGTCGAAGACCCATCCCATGCCGTCGAGCGCTGTCAGGTACTGGGTGTGGAGATCGCGGAACGCGTCAGCGGCCTTCCCAGTCCACTCGCCGGTTGAGGATTCCATGAGCGACTGCATTTCCGAGACCATCGCCCAGGCCTCGTTGGCCATGTTCGTCCAGGTCCCGGCGTGGGTAAGCAGGGCATCGGCGTCACCGGACAGTTCGTGGAGGAGGTCGTTGGTCCACTGGCATTGCTCCAAGATCCACGACACGCCTGAGGATGCCAACGTCCCGATCGGGTCGAGGTAGGAGAGGACTTCGAATGTCGCTCCAGCCCCGGCGAGCGCGTTGTCCATCCAGCCTTTGCTGTCGATCGCGGCGACCATGTCGTCGGCCGCGTCGAAAAGGCCGAACCCCTTGGTCGGCGAAGTCGGTGAGTGGTAGGCGTCGGCGATGAGTCCGTTGTCGCTCATTACAGTTCCCCCTCGATGGTGTCCAGTTCGCTTCCGGCTGCGGAGTCGGCGCCCTCGTAGGCATCCGCGCTCTGGTTCAGGGCGGCGATGTGGGTGTCGAGGGTGTCGGCGCCTTCGGGGATGAGTTCGGCGGCCGCGGCGTGCTTCATATCGAGCAGCGGTTCCAGCGAGGGGGCGAAGAACGGCGCGAGCGCACCGACGTCGTATTCGATAGAGTCCGAGGCCACCTGGAGCGCGGCGAACCGGTCCTTGAACGCTTCCAGGCGGGCCGAGTAGTCGCGCAGGGATTCCGGGTCGACCTCGAAGCCCGGGTAGAGGCCGGTGATCTGCTGGAAGTTGGGGAGGAAACCGTCCATCAGTTCGTCTCCTCGTCCAGGCGCAGGCGCTTGTCGAGGCCTGCCAAGACGGCTTTGCCCGATTCGGAGTCGGAGCCGATGGTGTCGGCGACGATCTCGCGGGTCTGTTCGGCGAGTTGGGTTTTCGCGGCCTGGACGGCTTCCATGATCATGCGGGCGGTGTCAGCAGGATGCTGGTTGAGCACGCGGGCCGACAGTCGAAGGTCGACCAGGCCGCCGGTGGAGTCGACTGTCGCTTCGGCAGTCTCAAACTCGTCGGTAGCGACAACTCGGAGGGCTCCGAGCTTTTCGGCCATGTCCTTCGTGGCCGACATCGACTGCTGCATGCGTTCCTGGAGCTCGGCCATGCGTGCTTGCGCGTCGCCGCCGGTGAACGATGGGCGGGGCGTGTTCGGGTCGCCGAAGTTCGCGAAGGGGCTAGGGGATCCAGTTGTGGGCACTTCTGTTCCGTTCTGGCCGTGGGGTTTACGGGCATTCACAGAATACTGGAGCTGCACAAACCGGTGGGGTACAGGCAAACTAGCCGCAGACGTGACCTCGCTCGCGAATACCCTCAAATCGGTGGCCTCGCATTGTGCGGGCGGAAGGGTGTCGTACCCGGGTGTCAGGGTTATAGACCGGGGGCCCAGAAATCGTCGTAACCCAAATCGTCTAGACACGTAAGCGCAGCAGGCGGATTCGGGGCGTGTCGGACCTTCACGAAAGGCGACATCCGTGCGATAGTCCAAGAGCGCGCAGTGCGCGTCTTCTCACGACAATCGAATATGGCCGGTGGGCCGCCTCACGACCGCAAAATCAATCGGCGGCCCACCTTTCACCCAACGGAAGGAAGCCCTCCGATGGCACAGTCCACCCTACGCGAAAACAGGCGTAGCGCAACTCATCAAAACGCGACGATGGTGAACCAGGCGCGCATGCGCGTGCTGGTTCAGCAGGCGTTCTACCAGCATGACTCCCTCGGTCCCGGCGCTCCGCTCACCGAGATCACCGGGTCGGGTGACGGCGACGGCTATTACGACTGGGCCGGGCGGCGGCTCTTCCTCGCCGACGGCGAACCCGACCCGATGTGCCCGGGCGCCTATCGCTACCAGCACAACCCGTCTTCATGCGATCTCGACGCCCCGGACTCCGACCCGCGCAGCCCCCGCTACGAGCCGATGCACTTGCGCCACAAGCCAGGCGACACGTGGATCATCGACACCAACCGCCCCCACGACCCGTTCGACCCCGGTCCGTTCGGCTCTCCCGGTTGGTACCCCGACCGGCGGACCGGACGTCACCGCCGCGACGAGACCCCCGACCCGCTTCCCGCCGAGGGATGGGTGAACCCCGGGAACGCCTGGTACCCCGGGATCGAAGCGCGCGAGGTCGAGGAGTCGGAACCCGAACCGCCGCAAGCGGACCCGCCGTGGCAGCGTCGGCGCGACCTGCCGCGCGACGGCGACGGCGACCGTCCCAGCCCCGGCCGGGGGCCGACGCCGCCGCGTTCCTGGCGGCCGAGTCCTGGGCCCAGCGACGAGGAACCGCGCGACAACGAAGATTCGCGAGGCCGGAACCGGTTCTGGGAGAGCGCGAACGAGAACGAGGAGCCCGAACCGTTCCGGTTCTCGCGCATGAGGGAAGCCGCGTTCGACCGGTTCATCGTCGGCTCCGCCGCGCTGCACGCTGCGCACTTCGCGCCCGAGAAGCCCTACCTCCGGGAACGACTGATGTGGGTGCTGCGCTGGTGCTTGTGGGTCGTCGGCTGCGGCCTCGTGCCGATGCCCGTTCCGCTCGGCCAGGAGGTCCGACCGCGTTGGGCCGCTTCCGCTGCTGCGACGCGTCCGGCTCCCGTACCGGCCGTGCCGCAGCAGCGAACCGTGCAGGTCTCGTCCGCGTCGCGGTTCTTCGCCGGGGCCGCGCACGGCCGCAGTGTCGCGGGATGGCAGGTGGCGCGATGACCGAACCCGCCAAGTGCGTCGAGACCATCGAGATCTCCGAGCGGCCGCTGCGCTTCTCGCTCATCCCGATCCAGGCCCGCGCCCGCATCACCTGCGACGACGAAGCGATCGGGTCCGTGATCCGCCTCGACACCGACCAGCCCGCGCTCCGCGTCTCGGCCCCGCTTGAAGCCGACTGGGCCGCAAAGCACTGCCCGCTTCTCATCGCGGAGGCCGTCCGCATCTGGAACGCCTCGGTCAAGGACTGTGAAGGCTGAGGGCAGACGACAGGGACCGGGCGGCGGGGCCGCTCGGTCCTTTTGCGTCGCTTCTCTGGGCTAGAAGTCGAAGAGGTCTTCGAAGACGCTCTTCTTTTTCTTCTTCTTGTAGTAGTAGTCGTCGCGGCGGTGGTCGTCGTAGTGGTCGCGGCGGTGGTCGTCATCGCGGCGCCGGTCGTCGTAGCGGCGGTCGTCGTGACGGCGGTCGTCGTAGCGCGGGTCGCGCGGCGGCGGGCCGGAAGGCGCGACGGCGGCGGGCGGGCCGGCGTGGAACGACTGCTCGAACTTCATCAAGTGCTCGAGCTCGCCGCGGTCGAGGAAAATGCCCTTGCACTCGGAGCACTGCTCCACGACTACGCCGTTGCGCTCGTACTGGTGCATGGGGTTCTGACATTTCGGACAGAGCATCTGCATCATGACATCAACCTATCGTGAATCGGCCATGTATGCCTAACCGCAGACGGGCTCTCCACCTGTGAGTTCTCTCAGCTGGAACGGGGATCGTAAGAAACCCGACGAACGGCGTCCACCCGTCGACACGGGCACGGAGTTCATGCCAGCGTCTTTGTGGTGCGGGCAATCCCCGCAAGTCGACTGAAATGGAGTGGACCGTGAAACGAATGATGATGGCGCTCGGCGCCTGCGTGGCCGCAACGGCGTTCACCCTGGGGACGGCGGCCGCGGCGCAGGCCGAACCGGCCGCGACCGCGGTCTGCTCGGCCGTCGCCGACGAGAACCGCGCGGTCTGGGCCGAGCCCGGCACGTCGGGCGGCACGGTCGGCTCCGTGGTCGCGGGCCGCACCTACGACGCCGACTGCGCCCTCGTCCCCGGCCAGTCCTACACCGCGTGCGGCGCGGCCACGAGCGAGTGGGCGTACGTCAACTACGCGGGCGACGAGTGGGGCTACGTTCCCAGCTCGTGCGTGACCTGGGCGTCTTAGACAAGTAAAGGGCCGCACGGGTTCTCCCGTGCGGCCCTCTCACTCGGTTAGTGCGTGAAGTGCCTGGTCCCGGTGAGGTACATCGTGATCCCGGCTTCCTTCGCCGCCGCGATCACTTCCTCGTCGCGGACCGAACCGCCCGGCTGCACGACGGCCTTGACGCCGCCGTCGATGAGGATCTGGAGGCCGTCCGCGAACGGGAAGAACGCGTCAGAAGACGCGACCGATCCGGTGGCCCGCTCACCCGCGCGCTCGACCGCGAGCTTCGCGGAGTCGACGCGGTTGACCTGGCCCATGCCGACGCCGACCGAGGCGCCGCCGGAGGCGAGCAGGATCGCGTTCGACTTCACGGATCGCACCGCGCGCCAAGCGAACGCGAGGTCGGCGAGGGTCGCCTCGTCGGCCGCGTCGCCCGTGGCGAGGGTCCAGTTGGCCGGGTCGTCGCCGTCGGCGTCGATGCGGTCGGGGCGCTGCGCGAGCACGCCGCCCGAGATCGGCTTGAGCTCGATGTCGGCCGGGACCCATTCGGGGGCGCGGAGCAGGCGGATGTTCTTCTTCGCGGAGAGGATCGCGAGCGCTTCGTCGGTGAACGACGGCGCGACGACGACCTCAGTGAAGATCCCCGCGATCTGCGCGGCGGCCTCGGCGTCGATCTCGCCGTTGGAGGCGATGACGCCGCCGAAGGCGCTCACCGGGTCGCACTCGTGCGCGGCGCGGTGGGCGGCGGCGATCGAGTCGCCGACGGCGATGCCGCACGGGTTGGCGTGCTTGATGATCGCGACGCACGGCTCGGTGAAGTCGTGCGCAGCGCGCCAGGCGGCGTCCGCGTCGGTGTAGTTGTTGAAGCTCATGGCCTTGCCGTGCAGCACTTCGGCCTGCGCGAGCCCGGCCGCGCCCGGCGCGGCGTAGACGGCGGCGGGCTGGTGCGGGTTCTCGCCGTAGCGGAGGTCCGCGAGCTTGGTCATCGGCACGGCCTGGAAGTCCGGGAGCACGTCCTCAGTGGATTGCCCCGCTTCGGCGGAGCCAGCGGAGCCGTCAATTTGTTGAGAGAGCCAGGTGGCGACGGCCGCGTCGTAGGTCGCGAGGTGCGCGAAGGCCTTGGCGGCCAGGCGGAGCCGCTCGGCGGCGGTGGTGCCCTCGACGGCGGCGGTGCGCACGAGGTCGTAATCGGCGGGGTCGACGACGACCGCGACGTTCGCGTGGTTCTTGGCGGCGCCGCGGGTCATGGAGGGCCCGCCGACGTCGATCTTCTCGACGATGTCGTCGAAGCCCGCGCCGGAGGCGACGGTGTCCTGGAACGGGTAGAGGTTGCCGACGAACAGGTCGAACGCCTCGATGCCGAGCTCTTCGAGCTGCTGGCGGTGGGATTCGCGGCGGACGTCGGCGAGCATCCCGGCGTGGACCTTCGGGTGGAGGGTCTTCACGCGGTCGTCGAGGATCTCGGGGAAACCGGTGAGGTCTTCGACCTTCGTGACGGGGATGCCGGCCTCACTGATGCGTGCGGCGGTCGAGCCCGTCGATACGAGTTGGACGCCCGCTTTGTGGAGGTCTGCGGCGAGTTCGACGACGCCGGTCTTGTCGAACACAGAGATGAGGGCTCGCTGAATGCGCTTCCGCTCGGACATGAATGCACTGCTCCTGATGGTCTAATGACTGCGGCCCAGGCGTTCGACCGCAGTAACAGGTTCAGCAGTGCCGCTCCCTGGTGGTGCTCCACCCAAGTGCGTCTTCGTCGGGTTTCCCCTCAACAACGAGCTGCCCGGTCCGTGCCACGGGAAACTTCGGAAGACGACTTCGCCAGTCGCGACCAGCCGAGCGTAACACGGCCGCTCCGGCCTGCTCACCGGCCACATCGCGCGACGGTGAGGCCCGCCACCAGCGGTGGGACGCGAGCGCGGCCAGGACCGCGCCGAACGCGTTCATCAGCGCGTCGTCGACCGAGACGACCCGGCCGGTGAGGAACGTGAACTGGAGCGCCTCGAGCGCCACGGCGGCCACGACCGCCCCGGCCGCGAGCGTCCCGAGCCCGATCCTGAAGCGGACCGGCAGGAAGAAGCCGGCGGCGGCGAACACGAACAGGTTCCCGGCCAGCTGCTCGACGATGCGGCGCGGCCCGGCCCCGGCCAGGTCGGCGAGGTCCACGAACGGGACGAGCTGGAGCGCGTTCGCGCCTTCGCGCGAGGTGAGGCCGAGGAACAGCAGCGGCACGGAGCCGACGACCGCGCCGACCTCGGCGAGCGAGTACAGCCACGCCTCCCGGCACGGTCGGCCGCGCCGGATGCGCCAGGCCGCGAGGGCCCAGGCGGCGGCGAAGGCGAACGGCAGCAACGCGAAGGCGACGTAGAGGGTGTTCGCTTCGAGGGAGTTGACGGCGAGGGGCGGAGTCATGCCGGAACCCTAGCCGAGCACGACCCTCGCTGCTATGCCGTGCGGTAGCTGATCGGCTGGACCAGGCGGTTGACAGCCCGGTGCAGGTCGGAGAGTTTCAGCGTGACGGTCTGGTCGGCGACTTCGGCGGCCTTGGCCTCGGTCAGGGCATCGCGGATGACCAGGCTCGGGCTCACCCCGCGCCGGTCGGACTCGGCCGCGATCCACTCGGAGAGCTCCTGGTCGACGCGGACCGAGTACACGACCGAGATCTGCCGCTTGGTGTCGTCGACGTAGGCCCCGGACCAGTCGCGGGATTCGAGCGCCTTCAGCGCTTCTTCTCGTTTCGTCATGACTTGCTTCCTTCCCGGAAGGCCCGCTCGATCCCTGCGATCTCAGCGGCGTCCAGCAACCTCGCGGACACGACGAGGAACTCGTTGTCCGCCTCTTCCTCGATGAGCGCCACCCCGATCCACCGGCGGCGGCGGTCCTGCGCGGCGACGCGCAGCACCGCCCCGATGTGCTCGCGCATCCTGGGCTTGCCGTGCAGTACGTCCTGCACGTCCAGCCAATGGAGACCGGCTGCCGTGATGGCGTCGTAAGACGCCTCGTCGAATCGGTATCGTTCTTCCACGCCGTCAATGTATACAAGTGTAAACGGATTGAGGGCGCAGCGACACCCCGACGCGTCACTCGGGACGGGAGTTTTTCAGCCGAGGCGGACTCGGGTGCCTTCCACTTTCCAGCCGCCCTGGACCATGCGGCCGACGGAGGCGACGAGCTGGGCGCGTTCGGCTTCCTTGATGCGCTCGGTGAGGGTGTCGACGGTGTCGTCGTCCTCGACAGGGACGGCGCACTGGGCGATGATCGGGCCGGTGTCGACGCCCGCGTCGCAGATGAAGAGGGTCGCGCCCGCGAGTTTGACGCCCGCGGCGAGGGCTTCGCCGGGGCCGTTCATGCCGGGGAAGGCCGGGAGCAGCGAGTTGTGGGTGTTGATGTAGCGGCCGGGGAACGCGGCGAGGAAGCGCGGGCCGCAGAGCTTGAGGAACCCGGCGGAGACGACGATGTCGGGCTCGTAGGAGGCGACGTCCTCGGTGAGGGCCTGGTCCCATTCGTCGCGGGTGCCGTAGTCCTTGACGCGGTGGACGAACGTGGGGATGCCGGCCTTTTCGGCGCGTTCGACGCCGAAGGTGCCCTCGCGGTCGGCGCCGACGGCGGCGATCACGGCCCCGTAGGCGGGGTCGGCGCAGGCGTCGATGAGGGCCTGGAGGTTCGAGCCGGAGCCGGACACGAGGACGACGAGCCGCTTAGGTGAGGTCACGTGAGTACGGTAACGCGTCTTCGCGGCTCGGCGCGGGTTCGGGGATGACCACCGTGTCCCGACGCACGAGCTCGGCTTCGGCGGCGCGGCGGTGGACGGCGAAGAGGCGGGCGATGAGGGCCGCGCCGACGAGGCCGATGAGGAACTGGACGCCGCTGACGCCGGCGACGGCGAGCGGGTCGGGCCCGATGTCGGCCATGAGGTTAGATCCGGCCGCGCCTCCGGAGAGGTAGGCGAGGACGCCGAGGACGAGGGCGGCGGTCGCGGCGGCCACGATCCCGGCGGTCGTCACGCGCGGGACGCGCAGGTCGGGCGAGCGGTAGGTGAGGATGACGCCGAAGACGGCCGCGAGCATGAGCGGAAGTCCGATGAGGATGGTCGCGTAGTCGGGCAGGGGCGCGCCGGGCACGGCCGCGAAGACGGGGAAGGCCGGGAGCGGGCCGAGTTCGACCATGGAGGTCTGGACGGCGGTGTCGGCGCCCACGGCGAAGCCGGGACCGGCGATGTAGGAGGCGGCCCAGACCGCGCAGTTGGGCAGGTAGACGAGGCTCATGAGCGCGACGATCCAGGACTCGTCCCCGTACAGCGCCATGGTGTCGGCGACGACGGGCCCGCGTACGGCGAACGCGACGCCGGTGGCGGCCGCGCCGCAGGCGAGGAGCGCCCCGGCGGTGATCATGCCGGTGCGCAGGCCGCGCCGCATCCACACCGAGGCGGTGTCCCACGGGAGGACCCCGGCTTCGCGGGCCGCGCCGAACGCGGTGGCGATGATGACCAGCGGGACGGCGTGCAGCAGCGCCTGGAGGAGGTCGACTTTGAAGGGCCCGGTGGTGCACAGGGCGGCGGCGCCCGCGACGAGTCCGGTGTAGAGGATCGTGATGAGTCCGGCGGCGGCGCGTACGGCGGCGGTGTCGCGGCCGCCGATGGCGCGGGTGGTCCCGGCGGCGGCCTTCGCGAGGCGCCAGAAGACGAGGATGGTGAGCGCGAGCGGGGCGATGCTCAGGTGCATCGGTCCGATGTCGACGGGCACGCCGTGCCCCGACAGCCACGCGATCCCGGCGGCGGCGACGACTTGGGAGACCGGGCCTTCGGCTCCGGCCTGCCACCAGCCGAGGATGACGACCACGAGGATCGGCGTAAAGACGACGGTGACGGCCCAGACGGTCGTGGCCAGCGCGGATGCGAGGAGCGCTCGCGGGCGCTTCGCCCTGGTGCGCTTGGCGTACGCGGCGGTGTCGACCACTTCGGTGTCGGCGGTGCGGCCGCGCTGCGGGGGCGCGGCGTCGGCGGAGGCGTCCCCGGACACGCTGATGCGAACGGTCTCCCGCTGCGCGGACCCTGCTCTGCCAGGGCGTCGGTTCGGTCGTCGCTCCACGCCGCCCAGTCTGTCACAGCCGGGCACGGCGAGCACGGTTCCCGTCCACGGCATCGGAATGCGAGGATGGCAAGGAAACGTCCGGCTACTGGGGCCGGCCGGGAGGAGGCACCACATGGAAGGTCCGGGCGACTTCTACGCGACGGTGGACGTGGTCGACGTGGTCGACGGCGACACGTTCCGCGCCTACATCGACGGCGAGAAGGTGCGCGTGCGCATCATGGGGATCAACTCCCCCGAGTCCGGCGGCTTCCGCGAGGAGGAGGACTGGGGCGCCGAGGCGAAGGCCTACGCGCGCAACAAGCTCGAGGGCCGCACCGTGCACCTCTTCACCGACCCGGGCGACCCGGCCTACGACCAGTACGACCGGCTGCTCATGCACGTCGTGATGGAGAACGGCATGAACTACGCGGTCCTGGCGGTCGCCGAGGGCATGGCGCACACGTACATCCTGCGCCACCAGGAGCTCGTCATCGGCGACACCCTGCGCAAGGCCGAGAAGCTCGCCAAGGCCGAGCGCCGAGGCATGTGGTCCTCGAAGGCCCACGACTGACACGCCGGGCGGGCACCCCCTCGGGGGCGCCCGCTCAGGCGCGTTCGAGGTAGTGGAGGACGGCGGCGACGCGGCGGTCGGTCTGGTCGTCCGGGGTGAGGTCGAGCTTCTGGAAGATGTTGCGGATGTGCTTGTGCACGGCGTTCTCGGTGATGAAGAGGCGCTGCGCGATCGCCTGGTTGCCCAGGCCCTCGGCCATGACCGACAGGACTTCCTTCTCGCGCGGCGTCAGGCGCTCGACGGGGTCGTCGGCGCGGCGCTGCGCGAACAGCTGCGCGACTACTTCGGGGTCGATCGCGGTGCCGCCCTGGGCGACCCGGTGCAGGGCCTCCACGAAGGCGTCGACGCGGCCGACGCGTTCCTTCAGCAGGTAGCCGACGCTGCGGGCGCCGTCCGCGAGGAGGTCGGTGGCGAAGCTCTGCTCCACATAGGCGGAGAGGACGAGCACGGCCAGGCCCGGGTGGGCGCGGCGCGCGGCCACGGCCGCTTTGATGCCCTCGTCGGTGTGGGTGGGCGGCATCCGGACGTCGACGACCGCGATCTCGGGCCGGTGCTCCTCGACGGCGGCGAGGAACTCCTCGGGCCCGCCCACGGTGGCCACGACGTCGAAACCCTCGCCTTGCAGGACCAGGTTCAGGCCCTCGCGCAGGAGGAAGTCGTCCTCGGCGATCACGATCCGCATGGCAGCTCCACTCTGATCTCGGTCGGCCCGCCCGCGGGGCTGGCCACGGCCACGGTCCCGTCGAGCGCTTCGACGCGCCGCGCGATACCCGCCAGCCCCGAACCGGAGGCGGCGTCGGCTCCGCCGCGGCCGTCGTCGGACACGGTCACGGTGAGCGTATTCCCCTTGCGCCGCACCTCGACCGAGGCCTTGGTCGCGCGGGAGTGCTTGGCCACGTTCGTCAGCGACTCGGCGACCACGAAGTACGCGGTCGCTTCGACGCTCGCCGGGCACCGGCCCTCCACCGCGACTTCGAGGGTGCACGGCACCGCGCAGTCGGAGGCCAGCGCGCTCAGCGCCCCGGCCAGGCCGCGGTCCTCCAGGACCGGCGGCAGGATCGAGCGGACGACCGCCCTCAGTTCGGCGAGTGCGCCTTCGACGGTGTCCTGGGCGCGTTCGAGGATCTGGTCGGCGCGCGCCGGGTCGCGTCCGATCTCGCGGCGGGCCGCGCCGATGAGGACGTTGACGCCGACGATGCGGTTCTGCGCGCCGTCGTGCAGGGCGCGTTCGATGCGGCGCAGCTCGACCGCGTGCGCGTCGAGGGCGGCCGCGCGGGTCGCGGTCAGGCGGGCGACCTTCTCGGAGAGGTCCATGCCCGGGTCGGGCCCGAGGAACGCCGTGCCGGGCCGGGTCTGCAGGTCGAGGAGTCTGGTGCCGAACAGTATCCAGAGGGCGAACGCGGCGACGCCGGTGGCGCAGCCGAGGAGCGCGGCGGTCGCGGTCTCGGCCTCGACCAGGCCGTTGAGGATGTACTGCTCCGAGTCGGGGGCGAGGAACCACCACAGCGGGTAGGTGACGTCGTGGACGGCGGTGAACGGCATCTGCAGGAGCAGCGCGCCGAGGATGAGGCCCCACGTGCCGTGGATGACGAGCCAGGTGAGGTCGCGGCGCACGCTCGGGTCGGCTTTGAGTTCGCGGAAGTTGCGCGGCGGGTCGAGGTAGGGCCCGAGGTAGGGGGTCTTGACCTCGTGGCCGAGTCGGCGCAGGCGCCCGCGTTCGAGGCCTGCGACGGTGCGCACCCAGCGTGACATCGGGCGGATGAGGAACCGGCCGATGCCGAGGAACGCGAGCACGGCCGTGAGCAGGAGCAGCGGGATCGTGTAGAGCGCGAGGAACGCGAACCCGGCGCCGACGATGCCCCACCCTGTGGCGCGCAGGGACGCCTGGAGGAGCGCCGCGAGGTCGGCGGCCTCCCCTTCGGGGCGCAGCTGCGCGTCGATCCAGGCCTTCGCCTGGCGCAGCCTCGTGCGGACCATCCGCGCCCTCCTCTCAGCGTCGGCTTCGAAACCTACCCGGGGATTCGCGGATCGGCGGTAGTGCTGGCTATACCTCCGGGCCTGCACCAGGCCTCACCGTGAATCGGCCAGTCAGCGTCATTGGGCCGCAGCGCGTTTCGCCATAGCGTTTCCCTTATCCGATCCCGTTGGAGGGCAACGCCATGAACGACCAGTACCGCATCACCGAACCGCCGCCGCAGCAAGGCGTCGGGCACTTCACGATCATGACCGTCGCGCTGTGGATCGGCGTCGTCGCCGGGGTCGTGCTGAACACGGGCCTGCAGGCGATCGGGCTCCACTTCGTCGCGATCCCGTTCGGGGCCATGGCCCTGGCCTGCGGCATCGCACTCATCGTCCGGGCCGTGAAGAGCCGGGGACGCCGATGAGCACGCTCACCGCGCCCCGCCCGGACCTGCGCACCGACACGGGCAGGCCGCCCGCGCTGCTGCTGCACGACGTCTCGAAGGTCTACGACGGCGCGCACACCGCGCTCGACCGCGTCTCGCTCGAGGTGCGGCGCGGCTCGTTCCTGGCGGTCATGGGCCCTTCGGGCTCGGGCAAGTCGACGCTGCTGCACTGCGCGGCCGGGCTCGACACGCCGACTTCGGGCGAGGTCCGGATCGGCGGGACCGAGATCGCGAAGCTCAGCGAGAACCAGCGGACCCGGTTGCGGCGCAGCCGCATCGGGTTCGTGTTCCAGTCGTACAACCTGCTGCCGTCGCTGACGGTGGAAGAGAACCTGACGCTGCCGCTGCGCCTGGCCGGGACCCCGGCGGACCACCGCTGGCTGCGGGACCTGGTCGATCGCGTCGGCATCGCGGACCTGCTGCACCGGCGCCCCGGGGAGCTCTCGGGCGGCCAGCAGCAGCGGGCGGCGATCGCGCGGTCGCTCGCGGCCCGCCCGGAGGTGGTGTTCGCGGACGAGCCCACGGGGGCGCTCGACCTCGACACTGCCGCCGAGGTCCTCGACCTGCTGCGCGAGCTCGTCGACGGCTCCGGGCAGACGGTCGTCATGGTCACCCACGACCCCGCAGCGGCCGCCCGAGCCCACGCGACCGCGGTGGTCGCCGACGGCCGCATCGAGCACTACGTGCCAGGAGCAACTGCAGAGCAACTTGCCGCGCTCCTCGCCGGACTCCGCAAGCGCTGACCGTGCTCCACACTTCGAGCGATCGTTCGGCGGCGCACCGGCCGCCGCGCATCGCGCCCGCCGCGCTCACCCGACTACGGAGGCCCTTACCGTGCCGAAGACCCGACACGAGCGCCCGTCTGCGGACCGGCGTTCCCGCTTCTCCGCCAAGGCATCTCCCTCCTTCCCCATGCTCGGTCCTTCGCTCTCGATGGCCCGCAAGCGGATCGGCGGATTGATCGCCGTCGCGTGCGCGGTGCTCGGCGGCGCTGCGATGGTGACCGCCACTGCCGTCCTCGCCGAGACCGGCGCGTCTTCACACCTGCCCGCCGAGCGGCTCGCCGCCGCCGACCTCGTCATCGCGGCCGACCAGGCCTACCCGCTCCCCGAGAACCCCGACCTGCCCTTCGGCGAGCGCGTGCCCGTCGCGGCCGACCTCGCCGCTCAGGCCGCCGCCGTCCCCGGCGTCGAAGCGGCCGTTGCTGATCTCTCCTTCCCTGTCGACCTCGGCACCGGCACCGTCCTCGACGGCCACAACTGGGATACCGCCGCGTTGTCCACAGCCCCTGTGGACGGCCGCGCCCCGGCCGGTCCCGGCGAACTCGCCCTCAACACCGCTACCTCCCGTCAACTCAACCTCACTATCGGTGACTTCATCACGGTAACAACAGGGTCCGACATAGCCCCTGACCTCGACGAATACCGCATCACCGGCCTCACCGAAGCCCCCGGCGTCCACTTCGACGCCGCCACCGCGACCGCACTCGCCGCGCACCCCGCCGGCGGCGTCGACCTCATCGCCGTCACCATCAACGGCAACCCCGACACCGTCGCCGCCGACCTCGCCGACGCCCTTGCGGGCCAAGGCGTCAACGTCATCACCGGCGACCGCATCGGCGACGCCGAGACCATCGCGGGCGGCACCGCCCGCGGCGAACTCATCGCCCTCGCCGGGGCCCTCTCCGGCACCGTGGTCCTCCTCGTCGGCTTCATCACCGCCGGAGCCCTCTCCGTCTCCGTCGCCAACCAGCGCCGCGACCTCGCACTCCTGCGCGCCGTCGGCGCCACCCCGCGCCAAGTCCGGCGCCTCATCGCCACCCAAGCCAGCGCCGCCGCGCTCATCGCGCTCGTCCCCGGCATCGCCCTCGGCTACGTCATCGCCGACGGCTTCATCGCCGTCCTCACCGAAGCGCAGCTCGTCCCTGCCGCACTCCCGTTGGCGCTCAGCCCGATCAGCGGCCTCGCCGCCGCCGTCCTCCTCCTCGTCACCGTCCAGCTCGCGGCTCGCGGCGCGTCCCGCCGGGCCTCGAAGATGTCCGCGACCGAAGCGGTTGCCGAGTCCCGCGTCGAACCGCGACGCCCCGGCACCGGACGCGTCATCGCCGGGTTCGCGCTGCTCGGCATCGCGCTCGCCCAGTCGGTGCTGCCGCTGTTCGTGCGCAACGAAGCCGCGTTCATCTCCGCCGCGACCGCCACGATGATGGCCGTGATCGGCCTCGCCCTCGCCGGGCCCGTGATCGTCAAGGGGGTCACCGGGATCGCCCGCAAACGCCTCAACGGGAGCACCGCCGCGCCGGTGTGGCTGGCGGTCAACAACAGCCACGCGTACGCGCTGCGCACCGCCGGATCGGTCACCGTGCTCGCGCTCGCCATCGGCCTCACCACCACACAGGTGTTCAGCCAGACCACGCTCACCCGCACCATCGCCGACGAGATCGCCGCCGGGTCGGCCGCCGACGCCACCGTCACCGGCCCGCTCACCACCGGCGACATCGCCGACCTCGCCGCGCAGGACGGCGTCGAAGCGGCCGTGCCGCTCGTCGCGACCACCGTCATCCGCGAGTACGACCTCATGGGCGACACCGAAGCCGAGGTCACGCCCGCGCTGGCGCTCGGGCCGGGCGCCGACCGCGTCATCGACCCCGCCGTCGAACAAGGCAGCCTCGCCGACCTGCACGGCGACACCGTCGCCGTCAGTACCGGGACCGCGCAGCTGTGGGGCGTCGGCGTCGGCGACCGCCTCGAACTCGTCCTCGCCGACGGCACCACCGCCGAGGCCGCCGTCGTCGCCGTCTACGAACGCGGCTTCGGGTTCGGCGGCCTCATCGCCTCCACCGACCTCCTCGCCGCGCACAGCGGACCGCGCCTATACGACACGGTCCTCGTCGACGGCAGCAGCGAGGCCGCGACCGCCTGGGCCGCAACCCAACCCGGCATGACCGCGAACGCTGGCGACACGGCGCTGCGCGCTCCCAGCGGGGTCAGCCCCGACCAGTGGATCAACCTCCTGGTCATGCTCGCCATGACCGGGTACGTGCTCCTCGGCGTCGGCAACAGCCTCGCCGCCTCGACCACGCGGCGGCGCGGCGAGTTCGCGGCGCTGCGGGTCATCGGCGCGACCCCGCACCAGGTCCGCCACATGGTCCGGCGCGAAGCCCTGATCACCGCCGCCATCGCCGTCGGCGCGGGCCTGCTCATCTCCGTGCTCCCGATGTCCTTGCTGGGCTTCGGGTTCATGGGCCAGCCGTGGCCGCAGGGCCCGCTGTGGGCGATCCCGGCGGTCGCCTTGCTCACCACGGGCATCGCGTACGCCGCCGTCGCGATCCCCACCAGCCAGGCCTTGAAGGTCCCGCCGACCATGGCCTTGGCGACCGTCGACTGAAATCCAGGGAACCGGGAAACACAGTGGGGGCCACCGAGAACGGTGGCCCCCACTGTGCGGGTGTTTATTGGGTTCTTAGGCGGCTTCGACCGCTGCGCGGCGGCCCAGCAGCGCGGTGGCACTGGCGAGGAGGCCGACGATCGCGACCACGGTCACGAGGTACAGGCCGGGCCGGTACTGGTCGAGGTTGGTGGCGACGCCGCCGGAGATCAGGCCGGTGGCGATGGCCAGGACGACCGCGCCGCCGATCTGGCCGGAGGTCTGGACCAGGCCGGAGGCCAGGCCCTGCTCGTCGTCCGCGATGCCTTCGGTGGCCTGCACCATGGTCGCCGAGAAGCCGATGGCGAAGCCGAGGCCCAGCAGCAGGAACGCGGGCAGGTAGTCCACGAAGTACGCGGGGGTCGGGTCGCCGGCGCGGAGGATGAACCACAGGTAGCCGAGGACGAACGAGGTCATCGAGGCGATGATCATGGGCGTGGTGCCGAAGCGGTCGATGACCTTGCCGGCCTGCGGGGACAGGATCGCGACGATGACACCGGTGGGAGCCAGCGCGAGGGCCATGTCGAGCGGGCCCCATTCGAGCGTGTTCTGCAGGTACAGGGACACGATCGTCTGGAATGAGATGTAGGAGCCGAAGATCGCCATCGCGGCGAGGTTCGCCCGCACGATCGACTTGACCTTGAGGATGCCGAGCCGGATCAGCGGCTCGCGGATCTTGTTCTCCACCACCAGGAACGCGCCGAGCAGGAGGACGGCGGCGGCCGTGGTGGCGATGGTGAAGGCGGTGAAGCCGGTCTCAGGGACGGTGACGATGGTGTAGACCGCGGCGAGCATGCCGCCGGTGAGGAGCGCGGCGCCGCCGAAGTCGATGCGGCCGTGCTCGGGCTCGCTCTTGGGGACCACGAAGAAGGCCAGGATGATTACGCCGACCACCAGGACGGTGGGCACGTAGAACGTCAAGCGCCAGTCGATGCCGGTGAGCAGGCCCGAGACGATGAGGCCCGAGGCGTAGCCGGTGGCGCCGAAGACGGTGAAGAAGGACAGCGCCTTGTTGCGGTCGTGGCCTTCCTTGAACGTGGTGGTGATGATCGAGAGCGCGGCGGGGGCGGTGAACGCGGCGGCGACGCCCTTGACGATGCGCGAGGCGATGAGCAGGCCCTCGTTGTCGACGAGGCCGCCGACGAGCGAGGCGATGCCGAAGACCACGAGCGCGGTCAGGAAGACCTTGCGGCGTCCGAGCAGGTCGGACATGCGTCCGCCCAGGAGGAGGAGGCCGCCGTAGCCGAGGATGTAGCCGTTGACGATCCACTGCAGCGAGCTGGTCTCGAGGCCGAGTTCCTGGCCGATGGACGGGAGCGCGACGCCGACCATGGAGACGTCGAGGGCGTCGAGGAACATCGCGAGGCCGGCGACGAACAGGACGGCCCAGAGCTTTGGCCCCCACCGGGTCGGGGCATGTGATTCGGGATCGGGGGTGTCGGAGAGGTCGTCGGTGCGGGGTTTGGATTCGGTGATCGTCATGCCGAGAAACTTACATGCCCGTGCATTGAATGTCAACGCATCTAATGAGTGGACATTAAATGTCTTGACATGGTAATCTCCTGGTCATGGAGGCTGATTCAGGCGTAGACGTGTGCGCGAAGTGGTCTGAGACACTGCGTGTGTACCACAACACATCGTGCGAGCTCGAGAACGAGCTGCAGTCCCGGCACGACTTGGGGCTCAGCGAGTTCGAGGTGCTCCTGATCCTGGGCCGCACCTGCGGCGACCAGGCCGAGGGCAAGGCGAAGATGAAGGACATCGAAGCGGAGATGTACCTCAGCCAGAGCGCCCTCTCCCGCACCGTCACCCGCCTGGAGAAGGCCGGGCTCGTAACCCGCGCCGCGTGCGACTTCGACCGCCGCGCCAACTTCCTCATGCTCACGCCCTCGGGCCGCGAGCGCTTCGAGGCCGCCAAGCCCACGCACAAGGCCGTCCTCGTCAAGCACCTCGTCGACACGGCCGACTCGAAACGCACGGGGACCTGCTAGCCCACTACCCCTGGGCGCGTGGCGATCACACCTCGGGCTGGACGGCTTTCCCCGACTCCCAGCCCCGGTCGGTATGGTGAAGGCGAGAGCAGTCACAACCGATCCGGCCCGTGGAGCGTGGATGCAATGACTCCCCCAGAGAACGAACGACCTGACGAGGACGGCGGCACCTTCAAGCTGAAGCCCGGTGCCGCAGCTCCCGGAGCAGGCGCGCCCGCGCCCGCCCCGGCCGACGAGTCCGGTCTCGACCGCACGATGAAGATCCAGCGCCAGGGCGGCGCACCGGCCGGGGCCTCGACCCCGCCCCCGCCGCCGTCGCCGCTGGGCAACCCGACCGGCCCGGCGGAGCCGAACGTCGCCTCCTTCGCCGAGACCACGGTGATGCCGCAGCAGGGCGGCTCGCAGACCGGGTTCCAGCCCGCCTCGCAGCCCCCGCCGCCGAACCCGCTCGGCAGCGGCCCGATCCCGCAGCCCCAGCAGCAGCCGTACGGCCAGCAGCCCTCGCCGTTCCCCGGCCCGCCGCCGCAGCAGCCGGGCTACCCGCAGGCCCAGCCCGGTATCCCGCAGGGCGAAGCGCCGACCGGCATCAAGCACATCGGCCTCATGGCGATGATCGGCGCGGGCGTCGGCCTCGTCTTCAGCATCGTCAACGTCGCCGTCTACGGCCCCCTCATCGCGATGGGCGGCCTCGTCATCAGCGTGCTCGCCGCGGCCGCCTTCGGCTGGTACGGCTGGGCGCTCCCCAAGGGCAAGATCACCTCGCCCGGGCTGCGCCTGACCGGCGTCATCCTCATGATGATCGGCGCCGGCGGCTCGCTCATCGGCGTGCTCACGTCGTTCCTCTTCCCGGTCATGCTGATCATGTACCTGGTCAACGCCGGCGTCTACGGCTACGCCAGCTTCCTCTACTTCACGAAGCAAGAGGTCAAGGACTACATCAAGGGCGCCCCGTCCATGGCCGGTGGCTACCCGCCCGCCGGGGCTCAGCAGCCTCAATACGGGCAGCAGCCGTACGGGCAGCAGCCGCCGCCCCCCGGCTACGGCCAGCCGCAGCAGCCCCAGCAGCAGCCGGGCGCGTACCCGCCGCCGCCTCCGGGCTACCCGCAGCAGGGCCAGCAGCCGCCGCAGGCCCCCTACGGCGGTTAGGCCTACCGCCTCACGCCGGTCGCGACTAAGCTCACTCGTAAGCAACGGCCGCGGCACGCACGGTTCGCCAAGAGCGCCGTGGGTGCCGCGGCCTCCTGTACGAGGAGGTACAACCATGTCCGCTACCGGCACACCGATCAGGGTGGTCGTCGCGAAGGTCGGGCTCGACGGGCACGACCGGGGCGCGAAGGTCGTGGCGCGGGCGCTGCGCGACGCGGGCATGGAGGTCGTCTACACCGGCCTGCACAACTCCCCCGAGCAGGTCGTCGCGACCGCACTGGCCGAGGACGCCGACGCGATCGGCCTGAGCATTCTCTCCGGCGCGCATATGACGCTGTTCCCGCGAGTGCTGCGACTACTCGACGAAGCGGGCGCGCGCGACATCATCGTCTTCGGCGGCGGCATCATTCCCGACGAGGACGCCGCGCAACTGCGCGAAGCCGGAGTGGCCGCGATATTCGGTCCCGGGGCCTCGACCCAGGTGATCGCCGAATGGGTGCGCGAACATGTCGCCTCACCCGATCAGGGCCGTCCCGCAACCGTGTTATGGGCCTCTGCCTGCGAAAACGCCCTCGCCAAAAAATTCTCTGAGAATCCCGTAACCGGCCGCGAGCGCCCTCGTTCTTAATAGTGTCGGACGCAGTGCAATACAGCGGAAGACGCATCGGCAGCGGGCCTAAAGGCCGCTATTGAGAAAGACCGCCGCGGCACCGGGAGTTCACTTCCGGTTCGGATCGCGGCAATATGCACGGTTTGTAGAGCTGTGCCACATACTGCCGATGCCCTGTCGATTGAGGGGTGGCGATAGGGCATCGTGCCTAAGGGAGTCAAGCCTTTGAGGGGTGGGCTTGATTCCCGCTAAGGGGACCGGACGCCTGAGGGGTGCGTCCGGTCCCCGCCTCTTTCCCCCGAAATCCCGCTCCGCGTTCCGGCCCGAACCGGATGTCGCACCCTCGCGCGACAATCGAATCGGGGGCGACGGCGAACCGACACACCCGACCCCGGGGGCCGGACGCCCCGCACAGCCCGCCTCCGCCGCCGTGCGACCTTCGATCTCGTCACACCGGTCGCCCGCCGTACGCTCCGCGCACTCGCTAAGGGTTACCCTGCGAGAACGGGCACCTGTACCCGATCCCCGCCCACCGGCGGGGCGGCCCGGGCCCGGTCAAAGAAGACTAGCTAGTGGAGCGGACTCTACAGTGGATCTGTACGAATACCAGGGCCGCGCACTGTTCGCCCGGCACAACGTGCCGGTACTGGACGGCGGCGTCGCCACCACCACGCAGGAGGCCGTGGAGCTCGCTGAGCGCCTCGGTGACCGGGTGGTCGTCAAAGCACAGGTGAAGGTCGGCGGCCGAGGCAAGGCGGGCGGCGTCAAACTCGCCGACAACGTCGACGAGGTCAAGACCCACGCCACGAACATCCTCGGCATGGACATCAAGGGCCACACCGTCGAGAAGGTCATGCTCACCGTGACCGCCGACATCGACGAGGAGTACTACTTCTCCTACCTCCTCGACCGGGCGAACCGCACGTTCCTGTGCATCGCCTCGACCGCGGGCGGCATGGAGATCGAAGAGGTCGCGCACACCGCGCCCGAGAAGGTCGTGAAGCTCCCGATCGACGCCGGCGTCGGCGTCACCCCCGAGATCGCGGACGACATCGTCACCCGCGCCGGGTTCCCCGAGGACCTCCGCGACCAGCTCGTCGACGTGTTCGTCAAACTCTGGGGCGCGTTCGTGTCCGAGGACGCGACGCTCGTCGAAGTCAACCCGCTCGTGCGCACGCCCGAGGGCAAGGTCCTCGCGCTCGACGCGAAGGTCACCCTCGACGAGAACGCGGACTTCCGCCACCCCGAGAACGCCGAGTTCGAGGACAAGTCGTCCGTGGACCCGCTCGAGCAGCGCGCCAAGGACTCCGGCCTCAACTACGTGAAGCTCGACGGCTCCGTCGGCATCATCGGCAACGGCGCCGGGCTCGTCATGTCCACCCTGGACGTCGTGTCCTACGCCGGTGAACACCACGGCGGCGTCAAGCCCGCGAACTTCCTCGACATCGGCGGCGGCGCCTCCGCCGCGGTCATGGCGAACGGCCTCGAAGTGGTCCTGTCGGACCCGCAGGTCAAGTCCGTGTTCGTGAACATCTTCGGCGGCATCACCGCCTGCGACGAGGTCGCCAACGGCATCCTCGGCGCCCTCCAGACCCTCGCCGACCGCGGCGAGGACGTCACCAAGCCGCTCGTCGCCCGTATCGACGGCAACAACGCCGAAGAGGGTCGCCGCATCCTCGCCGAGGCGAACCACCCGCTCATCACCGTGGTCGAGACCATGGACGCCGCGGCCGACAAGGCCGCCGAGCTCGCGAACAAGGGGGCCTAGTCCAATGGCGATCTTCCTCAACGAGAACTCCAAGGTCATCGTCCAGGGCATGACCGGCTCCGAGGGCATGAAGCACACCCGCCGCATGCTCAAGGCCGGCACCGAGATCGTGGGCGGCGTCAACCCGCGCAAGGCCGGCACCAAGGTCGACGTCGACGGCGTGAGCCTGCCGGTGTTCGCCTCCGTCGCCGAAGCCATCGCCGAGACCGGCGCGAACACCTCCGTCGTGTTCGTGCCCCCGGCGTTCTGCAAGGCCGCCGTGGTCGAGGCGATCGACGCCGAGATCGAGCTCGCGATCGTCATCACCGAGGGCATCCCGGTGCACGACTCCGTGACCTTCTGGAACTACGCCGAAGCCAAGGGCAACAAGACCCGCATCGTGGGCCCGAACTGCCCCGGCATCGCCTCCCCCGGCAAGTCGAACGCGGGCATCACCCCCGCCGACATCACCGGCACCGGCCCGATCGGCCTCGTCTCCAAGTCGGGCACGCTGACCTACCAGCTCATGTACGAGCTGCGGGACCTCGGCTTCTCGACCTCGGTGGGCATCGGCGGCGACCCGGTCATCGGGACCACCCACATCGACTGCCTCGCGGCGTTCGAAGCGGACCCCGAGACCAAGGCGATCGTCATGATCGGCGAGATCGGCGGCGACGCCGAGGAGCGCGCGGCCGAGTACATCAAGAACCACGTGACGAAGCCGGTCGTCGGCTACATCGCCGGGTTCACCGCCCCCGAGGGCAAGACGATGGGCCACGCGGGCGCCATCATCTCCGGTTCGGCCGGCACCGCCGAGTCGAAGAAGGAGGCCCTCGAGGCCGCCGGCGTCAAGGTCGGAAAGACCCCGAGCGAGACCGCGCGCCTCATGCGCGAGGTCATCGAGAACCTCTAAGGGCCGCAGCCACGGCGACGCTTGCGAGCCGTAAATGTGCAACGTGAGACGAGGGGCCGGACGGCTGGTGCCGTCCGGCCCTTCGCCGTATCCGCGGGCCTGCATCGGGCCGCGCCGCGACGCCCGCCCGGGCCGGAATCGAAGCGCGCCAACGCGAACCTGCTCCGCTCCCCCATATCGATACGGTTCCGCCGCGCATCCGGACCGGTAACGAACCGCACTGGCCCTGTGCCCGATCGATAGCATGACCGCATGCCCGACGCGCCCCTCGAACCCGGCCACCGCCCGCACCACGACGACCAGTTGCTGCCCCGAAGCGGCGCCTGGGCCGCCATCGGCACGGCCCTGTGGGCGCTCCTGCCGATGATCCCCTTGCTCGGCGCACCGATCGCGTTCATGCCGTGACGCGGTGCAGCGGCCGGGCGGGTGCCGGTCCTCCAGCGCGGTCGGGCATATTGGTGCGTGCACTAGCCGCGCGGCCAGTTCAGTCGCGCTGATCCGTGAGGAGAGGTCGATGACCGAGACCGTGCTGTTCACCGGCGCCGCCGTGCTCGACACCGCCGCGGGCGTACTCGTCCGCGACCAGCGGGTCCTGGTGCGCGGCGAGACGATCGACGCCGTCGGGCCGGACTTGGAGACCCCCGAAGGCGCCCGCGTCGTCGACCTCGCCGGGAAGACCCTCATGCCCGGCCTCATCGACTGCCACGCGCACGTCAACGCCCACACCGCGAACCTCGCGGGGCTCGCCGACGAGTCGCCCGCGTACGTGGCGCTGAAGGCCGCCAAGGAGATGCGGGAGATGCTGCACCGGGGCTTCACCACGGTGCGCGACCCCGGCGGCGCCGACTTCGGCCTGCATGAGGCGCTCGCGGAGGGCGTCGTCGACGGCCCGCGCCTGTACTTCGGCGGGAAGGCGCTCTCGCAGACCGGCGGGCACGGCGACGGGCGCCCGCGCGGGCGGAGCGTCCGCGAGGACCACCAGTGCTGCCCCGACCTGAGCACCGTCTGCGACGGCGTCGACGAAGTCCGCAGGGCCGCACGCGAACAGCTGCGCACCGGCGCGCACCACGTCAAGGTCATGCTCTCCGGCGGCGTCGCGTCGCCGACCGACCGGATCGACTCGACCCAGTTCTCGGTCGAGGAGATCCGCGCGATCGTCGAGGAGGCCGAGGCAGCCAACCGGTACGTCGCCGGGCACGCCTACACCGCGCGGGCCGTCAACCGCGGCCTCGCGGCCGGGGTGCGGTCGATCGAGCACGGCAACCTCATCGACGAGTCCAGTGTGGACCTGTTCCTGGAGCGCGACGCGTTCCTGGTGCCCACCTTGGTGACCTACCAGCGCATGGCGGTCGAAGGCGCCGACTACGGGCTCCCGGCGGCCAGCCGCGACAAGAACCCGATCGTCCTCGAAGCGGGCCTGCGGGCCCTCGAGCTGGCCCACCGGTCCGGCGTCAACCTCTGCTACGGCTCCGACCTCCTCGGCGGGATGCGCCGACACCAGTTGCAGGAGTTCACGATCCGCGGCGCGGTCCTCCCCGCCGCCGATGTCATCCGGTCCGCTACCGTCACCGCCGCAAGGCTCCTGGGCGAGTCGGGCCGCCTCGGCCAGATCGTCCCCGGTGCCCTCGCCGACCTCCTCGTCATCGACGGCGACCCCCTCCAGGACCTCGCCGCCCTCACCGACCCCGAGGCGAACCTGCGGCTGATCATGCAGGGCGGCAAGGTGAAAGCCGACCGACTCTCCGCCTGAGCCTGGACTCGCGCGAACCGGGCGTTTAAGCTTTGACCGGAACGCACCCCTTCGCACGCCGAGCCGCCCCGTGAGGAAACCCGATGCCCGCAGGCCAGCTGATAGCCGACCGGTACCGGCTCGACGAACGCATCGGCACCGGCGGCATGGGCGAGGTGTGGCGCGCCTTCGACACCGGTCTGCACCGCGACGTCGCCGTCAAACTCCTGTACCGCGGCGGCTTCGAAGGCGCCGAAGCGGCCCACGCGCGGTTCGTGCGCGAAGCCCAAGCCGTCGCCCGCGTCAACCACCCCGGCATCGCCGCCCTGCACGACTTCGGCGAGGACACCGGCCCCGACGGGCGCTCCTACCTGGTCATGGAGTACGTCGAAGGCAGGCCGCTCAGCGCTGTCCTGGCCGACGGCCCGCTCCCGCCGGAGACCGCGATGCGCCTGTGCGCGGACATCGCCGACGCCCTCGCGACCGCCCACCGCGCCGGGGTCATCCACCGCGACATCAAGCCCGCCAACATCATCGTCGGCTCCGACTCCCGCCCCCGGCTCGTCGACTTCGGTATCGCGCTGCTCCCCGACGAGACCGCGCTGACCGGCCCCGACGTCCGGCTCGGCACCCTCACCTACGCCTCCCCCGAGCAGATCGACGGCGAACCGCTCACCCCCGCCAGCGACCAGTACTCCCTCGGCGTCGTCGCCTACGAATGCCTCAGCGGCAAACCGCCGTTCACCGGCCCCAGCCTCTCCCCGGTCGTCCACGGCCACTTGCACAAACAACCGCCCGAACTCCCCGAGGCCGTCCCCGGCGAGACCCGGGCCGTGGTCATGCGGGCCCTCGAAAAAGACCCGGAGCGGCGGTGGCGCGACACGGCCGACCTCGCCGCCGCCTGCCGCGGCGACCACCCGGAGCCAGTCGACGCGACCCTGCCGCTACCGCCTCCCGTCCCGAAGCCCCGCCGCCGCACCCTCATCGCGGCGATGATCGCCGCTCCGGTCGCCGCCGGGGCGGCTGGAGTCGCATGGTGGCTCAACGGGACCCGGAACAATGACGCGGCACCGCCCGAGCCTGACGTGGACACTACGACCGTCCGGCACGACGGTCTCGTGATCGCCGCCCACGACGCACCGGTCGAAGCGATCGTCGCCATGGCGGGCGAACACGGGCCGATCGCCTACACCGCCGCCGGAACCCAACTGCGGCAATGGGACCTCACCGACGGCACCGCCATCGGATCGACCGAGACCGAGCAGCCCGTCATCGCCCTGCTCCTCGCGCCCGCCCCGGGCGGCGGCGAACGCGTGATCGCCGTCGACCGCACGTCAGGCGTCCACATCGCCGACGCCGCCGGACTCACCTGGATCGGCACCGGCACGTTCGACGCCGTCGCCGCCGCATACGCACCCCACCAGCACAACGAATCCACGTTCCTCACCGCCATGACCCCGATGGGTTGCGCCACAGTCGACCTCGACACCGGCGTCACCGGCCAGGGCATGGTCTTCCAGCCCGGCTTCATCGACCACGCCGTCCTCGGCCCCAACCGGGGCGAACTCGCCGTCGCACACGCCGAACCCGACGGCTCCGTCGCCCTCCACCACCCCGCCGACGGCACCGTCATCGGCCGCGTCCCGCCCCACCCCGAATGGGACCCCGAAACCGCCCGCACCGGCGGCCTCTGGTTCGCCGAAGGCGAAGACGGCGGCCCGCGCGGACTCGTCTACAACGACACCGACCAGCGCTACTACCAACTCGACCTGTGGACCTACTCCCCGATCGGCGAACCGGCGCCGCTCGCGCCGACCGACGCGGCCCACGACATCCGCCTCCTGCCCGACAAGTCGATACTCGCCATCGACGACGAGCAGGCCACCGTCATCAGCACCGCGACAGGCGACCGCATGCGGCTCGACGCGACCGGCGAACCCCGGCCGGTCGCACTGGCCTCCGTCCCGGGCAGCCGCACCGCGATTGTCGGATACGACGACGGCACTGTCAGAGTGTGGCAACTCGACTGACCTTGGGCCGAACCGCGCAGACGACGACGGCGGGGGGGGGGGGGGGGGGGGGGGGGGGGGGGGGGGGGGGGGGGGGGGGGGGGGGGGGGGGGGGGGGGGGGGGGGGGGGGGGGGGGGGGGGG